>JALTMS010000145.1:0-2872 GCA_027001345.1 Acidobacteriota bacterium
GCCCCCCCCTTCGACTCCCCCGCAACCACCGCCGCCACCACCACCCTCCGACGGAGGTGGCTCGCTTCCCAAGCCGCCGGACTCCGACGCGATGACGGCGATGTGGGCCCACCTGATCGGCGCAGTGCTCTCCTTCATCTGCCTGACAGCGCTGATCTGCTGGGCTCCAGCCCTGGTGATCTTTCTGGTCTTCAAGGACAAGTCCCGGTTCGTGGCGTTCCACTCCATGCAGGCCCTGTTCTTCTTCGGCGCAATCGCCATGGCGAACCTGGCCCTCTGGGCGTTCGGCATGGCGGGCCTGGTCCTGCTCACCGCCCCCCTGAGCCTGGTGATCAACATCGGTGGAGCGATCTACGCACTGATCGTCGGCCTGAAGGCCAAGGACGGGAAGTGGGAGGAGTACCTGGTCGTCGGCGAGCTGGCCCGCAAGCAGCTTTCCTGACCCCTGCCCGTGATCGAGCAGATCCAGCGCTTCCTCGAATACCTGCAATTGCAGCGGGGGGCCTCACCCCAGACGGTGCGGGCCTACGGTGGCGACCTGGGTGATCTGGCGACCTTTCTCGCCGGCCTGGCCGGCGCCCAGGTGCCTCCACCCCCGCAGGCCGTCACGCCACGCATGATCCGGGCCTGGGTTGCCGACCTCCACGGTCGCGGGCTCCGGGCCAGTTCCATCGGCCGGCGCCTGGCCGGCGCGCGGGCCCTGTTTCGCTGGCTGGTGGAGTGCGGAGAACTCGATTCCAACCCGGCTGCGGAGATCCCCAATCCCAAGCGACCCGACTCCCTGCCCCGGCGGCTCGACGTGGAAGATGTCGAGGCGATCATCCGTGCCCCGGATCTCGAGCGGCCGGCCGGCCGGCGGGATCGCGCCTTGCTCGAGCTGCTCTACGGCGCCGGCCTGCGAGTTTCAGAGCTGGTGGGCCTGGATCTCGACGATCTCTCCCTGCGCTCCCGCACGGTGCGCGTCCTGGGCAAGGGCGACAAGGAGCGCATCGTCCCTTTCGGGCGCCAGGCCGCCGAGGCCCTGACGGCCTATCTTGCGGCCTTCGCGCCCCTGCGCACCCGAAGCGGTGAGCATGCCCTGTTTCTCAACCTCCGCGGAGGCCGGCTGAGCGACCGCTCCGTGCGGCGCATCCTCGACGCCGCAGTCGCCCGGGCCGCGCTGGCTCAGGGCGTTCATCCCCACGTCCTGCGCCACTGTTTCGCCACCCACCTGCTCGAGTCGGGCATGGACCTGCGGGCGATCCAGGAGCTGCTCGGCCACGCCCGTCTGAGCACCACCCAGCGCTACACCCGCCTGTCCCTCGACCATGTTCTCGAGGTCTACGACCGGACTCACCCGCGCTCCTGAATCCGGCGGCACGCTGTACCCGGTAACGCTTTCTCCGGGGGCAGTACCCACACGTTGTCAGGGAGAGCCGATTTTTTCTGGCCGGGGCCCTTTCGGGGGTTGACAGCCCTGGGAAGCGATCCCATGCAATCCGCGGCCGGGAAGAGGCACAAGGCAACACTCGCCGGCAACCGGCCACAGAAAAAAGCAAACGCGAGCAAGTCAACATCGCGATCAGGAAAGGAGGACAAACCATGCAGCTCGTACCCTTCAGCCCCCTGCGTGAACTCGATCGCCTTTCGAGTGAACTCGACCATCTGCTCACGCCCAACGGCGGCTTCTTCGGCTGGACCCCTGCGGTGGACATCGTCGAGAACGATGAGTCGATGCTGATCGCCGTCGAACTGCCCGGCCTGAGCCGTGACGACGTGCAGCTCAACATCGAGGACAACGTCCTGACCATCAGCGGTGAGCGCAAGCACAAGGAGGAGTTCACCAAGGGCCAGGTGACCCGCCGTGAGAGCTTCTACGGCAAGTTCCAGCGGGCCTTCCGTCTGCCCAACACCCTCGACACCGGCAAGGCCGAGGCGCGGATGGATAACGGAGTGCTCGAGATCGTTCTGCCCAAGCGCGAAGAGGCCAAGCCCAAGCAGATCTCGATTTCGGTCAACTGATCCCCCTCCTCCTCTTCGCGCCCTGGCGCCCCCTTTCCCCGGGGGGCGCTTTCTTTTGGCTCTCCTCGACAATGTGTGACCCTCACCACCGGGGAGTTGCTCCGCCAGGCGCAGCGTGTCATGTGCCTGGGAGCCGCAGCCACGAACTTGTGAGGAGATTCTGTCTTTCCGTCCGTCGGGCTCGGATCTCGGCGTGACGGGCCAGCAGTGCTGTACCCACCGGGCGATCAGCGGGGAGCGTTCGAGCGCTCGTCTTCGCGATCCTGCTGGCAGTCGAGGCAGAAGGGAGTTTCGGGGCGCGCCTGGAGGCGGGCGATCCCGATTGGTTCTTCGCACAGACGGCAGATCCCGTACTCCCCCGCCTCCATCGATTCGAGCGCGGCTTCGACCAGCCGCAGCCGTCGCTGCTGCATGCCACGGGACGCCTGGGCCATCTTCTGCTGCGCGAGGGCATCGATTCGTGAGATGCGGCCGATGGGCTCGTCGAGACTGACCGGGCGAGTGCCGCCCCGGTTTCCGTCGAGCAGAGAGCGCAGTTCCTGACGCACTTCTTCGAGTCGCCGACGCAGGGTCTGCCGCTGCTCGGGATCAAGCCGGTCGCCGTCACTCATCGTCGTCTTTTCTCTCCCCGCGGGGCCGCGGAAAACATCGCCGTCAGGAAGATTATTCACGAAATCCGCCACGGTGCCCGTCTTTGGCCGCCGATCCGACTCGGTTATGCTCGATGGCGATGAACATCGAAATCGCCATCATCGCCGCGCTCCTGCTGGCCAGTGTGGTGGGCATGGCAGCCCAGCGCCTGCGTCTGCCCTACACCGTCTCGCTGGTCTTCGTCGGCCTGGCCTTCGCGGTGATCCGCGACCGTTTCTTC
>JALTMS010000145.1:2882-7168 GCA_027001345.1 Acidobacteriota bacterium
GGCCTGCACTTGACTCCCCAACTGCTGTTCACCGTGCTCCTGCCGGCGTTGATCTACGAGGCGGCGTTCCACCTCGAGCTACGGCATTTCCTGTCCACCTGGCGCACGATCCTGATGCTTGCCGTGCCGGGGGTGGCGGTGGGCACGGTGCTGACCTTCGGTCTGAGCTGGGCCGTGCTCGGCGCGCTGGGCATCGGTCTTCCCTGGCCGCTGCTCTTGCTGGCCTCGACGATCCTCGCAGCCACCGATCCGGTGGGAGTACTGGCCTTACTCCGAGAGATCAACGCTCCGCGCCGACTGGCGACGATCATGGAAGGCGAGAGCCTGCTCAACGACGGCATCGCCATCGTCGCCTTCGGCGTGGTGCTCACGGGCCTCGGCCTCGACCCCGGTGCCCCCTCGATCACCCTGGCCTGGGTGGCCGGCTTTCTGAGCTGGGAGATCCTCGGCGCCCTGCTGATCGGCGGCGGACTCGGGCTGGGCCTGTCCTGGCTGACATCCACCATCGACGATCACCTGATCGAAATCACCCTGACGACCATCTCGGCCTTCGGCTCGTTCCTCCTCGCCGAGCAATCCCATGCGTCGGGCATCATCGCCTGCCTGGTCGCCGGCGTACTCTCCGGCAACGTGGGAGCGACCCACGGCATGTCCGCCTCGACCCGGGTGGCGGTCACGTCGTTCTGGGAATACGCCGCCTTCGTGGCCAACTCGATCATCTTTCTGCTGGTGGGCCTGGAAACCGCGCCGGCTCACCTGCTCCGGCTGGCCGGCCCGATCCTGGTGGTCTGGCTGGCGATGCTCGCCGGGCGGGCACTGTTCATCACCCTCTCATTGCCGGTGATGGAGCGGGTGCGCTTCGCCTCTCGCCGGGGACTGGTGGGCGTACTGAGCTGGGGCGGACTTCGCGGCGGTGTGGCGATGGTCCTCGCCCTGTCGGTGCCCCGGGACTGGACCTACCGGCAGGAACTGGTCGACCTCGTCTTCGGTGCTGTGCTGCTGACGATCCTCGTACAGGCCCCCACCACGCCGCTGCTGCTGCGGGTGCTGCGCATCGGCCGTGACCGGGGACTCGCGCAGGAGGCGATCCTGCTCCGCACCCGCCTGCGCGCCCTGAGCGAGGCCGAGCGTTACCTCGAGCGCCAGCACGAAGCAGGAGCCGTGCTGCCGGAGATTTACGCCCAGCTCCGAGAGGGCCTGGTCGACCGTCGCCGAGGACTCGAGGAGGAGGGCCGCCGGCTACGGGTCGATGCCGGCGCGATCCTCGACGAGGAGCGACGTGAACTCGAACGGCAGCTCGCGCTGGTGGAAAAGGAAAGCGTCCGCCAGGCCTACGCCCAGGGCGTGATCGACGATCGCCTGATGCGGCGGCTGGTGCGGGAAATCGACAACCAGATCCTGACCCTGGGAGAGGCGCAGGAGTCGTGAACCGGGTCGGCAATCTCGCCGCGCCGAGCCGGAGACCCCGGCGAACCTGGTTGCGCGGAAGGGCCCGACACCGTACCTGATGCGAATGCTTTGCATTGCTGAAGCCCTCGCCCCCCTGCGCCGGGGAGGGTGGCTGCTCGCCCTGGCTGCCCTGAGCCTGGCGGGCGGAGCCCCCTGCCGCGCGGAGGGCCCGCCGCTGCGGGTGGCGATCTATGCCGACGCCGGAGCCGATGGCGAGACCCTGCTGCCCCTGGCCCGCGCCCTGGCCCTCGGCGGCCACCTGCCTCTGACGGTAACCGCTGACGACCTGGCCATGGGCCTGCTGACGACCACGGAATTCGACGTATTCGTTCTGCCCGAGGGTCGGGAGGGCAGCGCAGCCGGCTTTCGGGAAGAGATCGGCGGCAGCGGACTCGAGGCGACGATCCGCGACTTCGTCTCCGCCGGCGGCGGCTTCGTCGGCTTCGGGGCCGGCGCCCGCTACGCGGCGGCCGAGGACGATTGGGACGGCACGGTCGCAACCCCGGGCCTCGCCCTGTGGGATGGCCGTGCCCGAGGCCCCCTGACCGGGGTCGGAGAGGGCCTGGGCCTGGTGGCCACCGAAGCGAGCTGGGCCGCAGGATGGCGGGACACCGCCGAGCGCACCGTCTTCGTCGGCCCCGGCGCGGCCTTCTTCAGCGGCGGGGGAGGCGAGATCCTGGCCCGTTGGTCCACCGGCCGCGGCAGCGACGCCGAGGAGCAGCAACCCGCCCTGCTGCGCTTTTTCTACGGGGCCGGGCGCGGTGTGCTCGCCGGCCCTCTGCCGGCGGTGGACGTGCGCTCGGAGGGTGACTGGTCCTTGCGCGACGACCGCTGGCTGTCGAGCGCCGACGCCGAACACGATCAGGGTCTGCTGCTGGCTCTGGTGGAGTGGGCGGGCACCGGCGCCGACCGCCGGCCGGCTCACGTCTTACCCGCCGAGAATCCCGGCCGACGCGTCGCGCTCTACACCACCCGCACCGTCGCGGGAGGCGCCTACCCCGCCCTGCTGACCGCCCTGGCCCGGGCCCTCGAGGCCGCCGGTGCCGCCCCGCTGGCCATCGGCTCCCGGGAAGTGTGGTGGGCCGCCCTCGATCCGGGAGCCTTCGACCTGCTGGTGATGCCCGGGGGGTGGGCCGCGGGCTACGTCGACCAGCTCTCCGGAGTCGAGCAGGAGATCCGGGACTTCGTCGCGGCGGGAGGTGGCTACATGGGCATCTCCGCCGGCGCGTTCTATGCCGCCGACTCGGTGCTCTGGTCGGGGCAGAGCTACGACTACCCCCTCGATCTCTTCCTGGGCAGCCTGGAAGGGCCGCTGGACGAGATCGCTCCCTGGCCGGAACACGTGCTCACTCCGCTGCGGATGGACGACTCCGAGATCGGCACCGGCACCTGGAGCACCTGGTACCAGGGCGAAGGCTTTTTCCACCTGCCACCAGCCGAGCAGCAGGCCGTGGTGGAAAGCGGCTGGTACGACGCCGCGGGTCCCCACCAGGGCACCCCCGCGGTGGTGCGCCACGGCTTCGGCGCGGGCCGGGTGATCTACCCCAACCTCCACCTGGAGGTGGAAGAAGGCAGCGACCGAGACTGGATGTTCACCGGTGACCGGGATGCCGACGGTCCGATCAGCGACCCGGACAGCGAGTGGGAACTCTTCGCCTCCATGCTGAACTGGGCGCTGCCCGCCACGGTGGCCCCGCCCCCCGTACGCCCTTCGGTGGCTCTGCCGCTGCGCTTCGGCCCCGGCGATGACTCGGACGAATCCCTCTCCGAGTTGCAGGCCGACGATGCCTGGGGCGCGATCCCGACCCTGGCCGTCGTCGGTGATGGTCGCCTGACCCTGGCTCCGGGACAGAGCTGGCAGGTGGGCGGATTCGGCGCGCGCGTGCGCCTGGGGGTCGAACAGGCCCTGCTCGAGATCGAATCCTCCGCTCCCGCGGACTACCAGGGCAGCGCCACGGTGGAGTGGCGGTTGGGTCAGGGCGCCTGGCAGTCCACCGGTTTGCAGGTCCATCCCTCGAGCGACGGCGAAGTGCAGATCTTCGATCTGCTCGCGGCAGGGGTCTCGACCGTCGATGACCTCGAAGCCCTCGAGTTGCGCTTCGTCCACGATGCCGGCAGCGGCGGGGTGGCCGACTTCGACCGGGTGTGGATTCGCCTGGCGACGGACGGCGATGCGGACGGCGCACCCGACGCTCTGGACTGCGCACCCGACGATCCGGGAGCTTTCGCGCCCCCTTCCGACCCCTGGCTCCAGGCGGCCGGCCCACGACTGGAATGGGACGACCAGGCCGTCGCGGCAGGAGAGGGAACCACCTACGAGCTGACCCACGGCAGGGTCGATCACCTGCTCGCCGACGGTGGCTTCGATCGCTCGATGTGCCGTCAGGTCCAGCGACCGGAGTGGGACTTGCCCCGGCCACCGGCGGGGGTCGCCCGCTACCTGCGCGTCACCGCCCACAACGCCTGCGCGCCCACGGCGGGTTGCCCCTGAAGCTCCCCACCGCGGCCCCCATCCGACGCCCCCTGTAGAATTGCAGCGAGGAGGTCACGTGGCGCTGGTTTTCGTGGTGGACGACGACCCGGTCACAGGTGAGGCGATCGCCGCCGCCCTGGGACGCGAGGGGCACGAGCTGCGCACCTTCACCCACCCGGAGGAGGCTCTCGAGGCCGCGCGCTCCGGGCCGCCGGCGGTGGCGATCACCGATTTCGCCATGCCCGCCCTCAACGGCCTCGAATTCGTCCTGGCCCTGCGCGAACTGAGCCCGGATACGACTTTCCTCGTGGTCTCCGGCCAGGCGTCGGTGGAGGACGCAGTCAACCTGATGAAGCACGTCCAC
>JALTMS010000146.1 GCA_027001345.1 Acidobacteriota bacterium
ACCGGACCCGAGGGAACTGTTCCAGATGGTCTTCGACGAGTCCCGTCAGAAGATCGTGGGAACGGCGGGGTTGAGCGCGACGGACGGGTTCAACGACACCTGGGAATACGACGGGACCACCTGGACCCAGATCGCCATCTCCCCTCTTCCGAAGCTCCGCTACGAAGCCGGAATGGCTTTCGATGGAGACCTTCGGGTCCCGGTCATCTACGGGGGGTGGAATTCTTGGGTGGGAGACCTCTGGGATACGTGGCATTTCGTGGACCGAACATGGGAATTGCAGCCGGACGCGGGCCAGTCCAGCCATTCCGAACTCTCGCCACTCGACTATGATCCCGTGCATCACCAGGTCGCCGGCATGGGAGGTGGTGGTCCGGAGTGGAACCGGGACGTGCACCGCTACGAGAACGACCCCCGCCGCTGGTTTTCGGAGGACCTGGGTGGCCCTGACACGAGATACGATCACGGCTGGGTCTACTCGGACGATCTCGGAGGGTTTCTGCTCTTCGGCGGACAGGCCCGAGACCAGAACCGGATCACCCGTATCGCCCATGACACCTGGATTCTCGATGGAGATACGTGGATACCACGGTATCCGGAGCACTTTCCGCCGGCAAGAGTATCGCCGGGGATGGCCTACGAGAGGCATTCGGGACGAGTACTGCTCTACGGCGGAAGCTGGTCGGGAGGCTTCTACAGCCTCTACGATGACATGTGGGCTTACGACGGCAACGACTGGGTGCAGCTCTTCGACGGGGCAGCGCCGGGCGGAAGAGCGTATGCCAATCTCGTCTATGACGAATCACGGCAGGTGTCGGTTCTTTTCGGAAACGGTCCGATCGACGAGCAGGTGACCTGGGAGTTCGATGGCACGGCCTGGCAGGCCCGGCCTACTCCGCTGCTTCCGGATCCTCACAGACTCTACGCGAGTATGACCTACGACCCCGACCTGGAAGTGGTCCTGCTCTTCGGCGGCAGGTTGGTCTTCAACGGGGCGTTTCTCAACGACACCTGGGCCTACGGCGCCGATCCCGACGAGGACGGAGTGGTCGGCAAGCTGGACAACTGCGTGGAGACGGCGAATGCCGGGCAGGAGAACGGGGACGGCGATCCCGCGGGGGATGCCTGCGACTGCGCCCCCTCGGACGCTACCGCTTTCTCGGTCCCGGCGGAGGTCACGGGGGTCGTGATCGCCGCCGATACCGAGACGATCCGCTGGGACTCCGCGGCCCCCGGGGCGGGCTCCGGCACGACCCACGACGTGGTCCGGGGCTCGATCGCCGAGCTGCCGGTGGGATCCGGTTCCTCAGAGAGCTGCCTCGAGTCGGGTCTCGCGGCCTCCGAGACGACCGACCCGGAGCTGCCCTCACCAGGCACGGGAGTGTGGTACCTCGTCAGGGGACGAAACAGCTGCGGCGCGGGAACCTACGGCACCACCAGCGCCGACGAACCAAGATCGACCGCAACCTGCCCCTGAACGCCCCGCCCCCGAACGTTTCGTGTGCTGACGGTTTTCGTTCAGTCCTCGATGGCATGGCTCGGCGGCTGCCAGCTCCAGGTGCCCGGCTGCCACTCATCGTCTCCCGGTCCGGCGAGGACCGGGTCGAGGAACGCGCGACCGGCCTCGAACGCCTCGGCGAGTGTGGTCCACTGCAGCCGATCCTCCTTCGCGATGGCCGCATACGGCGCCTCCCACGTCGCTGGCGGCGCCGGAAGGTGCTTTGGCACATCGTGGGTACCGCGGAACCTGAAGGTCTGCTCGATCGCGGCGCGGAGCCGGCTTCCGTCGACCGGACCCGCCGTTGCGATGAGGGCGAGGTCCGGCAGATCCCTCACCCGCGAGTTCGGGCGCGCTCGCGGCATCGTGTAGGCGTGGAGCTTTTCGGCGATGTGGGTCTCGACCGGGTAGACGCGTAGCGTCGGCGGCTTGATGCCTGCGAAGCCGAGTACGTCTTCGGCGACGATGACCTCGGGCTCGCCGAGGATCGGGTCGCCGAACGCGATGTCGACTCCAAAAGGCCGGCCGTAGACCTTGCCGGCGAGGCTGCACTCGGCACGGAAGCGCACACCATCGTACTGCATCCCATCGTTCCGGATGCCGGGGTGCCGATCGTCGGGGCGGATGGTGACCACCATGAAGTCACCGAGGTCGCGCCTCGCGGCAGCGCGGAGCCTGTCGAGGATGCCGTCGGGCGAACCCATCATGTGAAGGTCGACATCCTTGGTAGTGCGCGCTTGCTCGATGCGCAGCTCGACGGCCAGGCCGCCCTTGAGCATGACGGCGTCGCCGAGATCGAGGGCGATCCGCGCGAGGAAGCGGTCGAACACCACGAGTTGGCGGCGTCGGGCGAAGTCGATGCCCGAGGTCGATGTGACGCGGAGCCGCTGCTCGAGCGCCTGCTTGAAGGCGGCAGCGGTACGGTACTCGCGGATCATGGCTCGAGGCCTCCGAAGGGGGCCAGCGCGGCCTCGATGGCGCCGAGGTCTTCACGCGCGACCAGGCCGCGCTCCAGCGCGTCACGGGCAGCCCCTCGCAATAACTCGGGCGGGAGGTGCTCGTCCGCGCAGTCCTCGAGTGTTCGCAGCGGTGCCGTCGCGGGCACGGGACCGAACCAGTGCCGTTCGCTGTCGGGGACGTCGCCGTAGTGAAGCACCACCTCATCAGGTACCCGTAGCCGGCGCTTTCTCCACGCTCTCGGGAGCGTGAGATGCACCTGCGCGGGCAGGACGTCGGAGAGGTCGTGCAGGGCAAGCGCGGTCTGATGAGAGAAGACCCCTTCCTGCTCGGACCAGAGCCAGACCACGGTCAGGTCCTCGTAGTCGCCCGCAGGAAAGTGCGCGAGCCGGTACACCCCACGGCGCACGCGGAGGATGCGACCTGCGCCCAGATGGTGGGCAAGAAGCTGCGGCGAGCAGCCAGCCTCGGCCGCCTGCCGCGTCGTGAAGAGCCCATCTTGGGCCGCCGCGACCTCGAAGAGGTGGTCCCAGTCGGGCGATCTGGTCGTAGCCTCACTCACGCACAAACATTAAGCCAGGCTTTAGTTTCGTGCAACTCCTTCGGCGTCCCATTCGCCAAGGTGGCTGGCTCTGCTTCTTCTTTGCCATGAAGGACGAGACAGCTGCGGCGCGGGAACCTGTGGCGCCAGCAGCGCCGGCGAACCAAGATCGACCTGCTCGGACCAGAGCCAGACCACGGTCAGGTCCTCGTGGTCGCCCGCAGGAAAGTGCGCGAGCCGGTACACCCCACGGCGCTCGCGGAGGATGCGACCTGCGCCCAGATGGTGGGCAGGAAGCTGCGGCGAGCAGCCAGCCTCGGCCGCCTGCTATACCGGGGACGCGAAAGGTGCAGATTGAAGCGGGCGTTCAACAGCTCGAAGCCGGCCCGCACGATCTCGCGGCGCTGATTTCGTGCCTCACCGGCAGCAGGGCGGAGGGACCAGCCGGGTCGAGCCCGGCGTCCGGCCGAGACTCCCTCACGGCGAATCCGGGCGCGGGTGACGGCAGGGTCAGGGGCAGGCGGTCAGCGTGTCGTTCCTCAGGGGCGTTCCCCAACTGGCCACCAGGCAGGTCGGCCGGCGGCCGCGAACCAGGTAGTAGAAGCTGCGACCGAACGGCGGCGTCTCGGCGTCGGTCCAGGAAGTGGTCGCGATCCTGGAAGCCAGGCACTCCGCCCAGGCGAACGAGGCCATCGCCCGTAGATCGCCCACCTTCCCGCGGGCCAGGTCGTAACTGTCGGTCAGCGGTGTCTCCTCCCAGACCAGCGTCTCCCGATCGGCTTCGAAGCGCAGCCCGGCGGTCTCCTCCGGCGCAAACCCCGGCTCGGCGCAGTCGGGATCGTTGCAGTCGGCAAGCAGGTCGCAGTCGTTGTCCTTGCCGTCGCTACAGTTCTCCGTCCGGCCCCAGGCCACCTCCGGGTCGGCATCGTCGCAGTCGCCGCCGTTGCAGGGCAGCACTCCGTCCTCGTCCCCATCCGTCAGACAGTTGCAGTCGATCCGGCCGAACCTGACACTGGCCGGCCCGTTGGGATAGCTGTTGTTCTGGATGAAAGCCATCCCATACGACTGTCCATTCCAGGCCAGCCGCGGCAGTGAGTTCCCTCCCGGTACGAGCAGCTCGGTCTCGAGCACTTCTCCCGCCCCGGAAATCCTCGTGGCCATCACCGCGCTGCCCTGATCCTGGCTGACCCAGGACAACATGAACTCCAGGCCATTCCAGACCAGTGATTTCTCAGGCCGGATGTGCTTCAGGGCGAAGGAGACCTGCACCTCCCCCGGTGGCGTCAGCACTTCCCCGTCGGCATCGAGCAGGGCGAACCAGGCCTGCCGCACCCCGGTTCGGTCGTCGTTCCAGGCAATGCCATAGCCCTGCCCCGGTTCCGTGGCGACGATCTCCGGCTCGAATGCGAAAGTCTCCGCCCCGAAGGAAGAGTGGTCGGTGATCATCTTCTCCGGCCCGATCAACGCACCGTCGCTCGCAACCCGCTGGAAGAAGATCTCAGAATGGCCGGTCACCTCACTGGGCCGCTGATAGACCCACCCGTAACCCTCGCCGTTCCACGTCGTACGGTTGGAATTGTAGGTCTCCGCGCTGAGCTGACGACCGTCATCGAGAGTCTCTCCTGTAGGGTCAAGACGCGCCAGAAAGACGCCGTCATCGGAGCTGACCGGCGGATGAATCCAGACGAGCCCGTATTCGTACCCATTCCAGTGAAAGCCCGGCACGCCGGACCAGAAGTCCGTGAGACGAAGCCTAGGCGTCGACGGCTGCCCCCACGCGCCCAATCGCCGGATGAATACACCGAGTTCCTTGCTCTTGTTCCCATCACCAGACCACGCGACGGTCATCTCTCGCCCGGTCCACACCAGCTTCGGCGTGCCAGGCCAGTCGGTCTCGAAGGTCGTGATCGGCACCACCCGCTCTCCGAACTCGTCGAGCCGGGTCGCACAAAGGGGGTGGCTGGCATCCGGCACCGCGTCCTGGTAGACGATCGCCCAGCCTCCATCCGCCTTCGCGATCTGCGCCCGGCGGCCACCCTCGTCGATCAGGGTGTCCCGCGTCAGTTGAAACGTCGCACAAGCCCGCGGGCAGCCCTCGTCCAGCGCACCATCGCAGTCGTCGTCTCGGCCATTGCACAACTCCACCGCTCCGGGATGCACCGCGGCAACCTGGTCGTTGCAGTCCTCCTGCTCGATACACCCCGCCCCGGCGACGTATCCGTCCCCGTCCCGGTCCTCACACGGACCGGACTGCCCCACAGCCGGCGTCGCCACCAGAAGCATCAGCAGCAACAGCGTCACTCCTGCCCATGCCCAGTCTTGTCTGCGGCTCTTCATGAGGGCCTCCATTCAGAGGTCACTGTGTCGGCGTGACGGACATCTCGATGCTGGGATCCGACTCGTTGCCCGCAACGTCCTGGGTCGTCACCGTGAAGTAGTAGGTCTGGCCCGGTTGCAGATTCAGGATGACCACTTCGCTCTGGGAACCGCTCGCCCCGGAGGGGTTCATACGGTAATACGGCCCCCCCGACTCGGTCGCCATGTTTACGAACACCTTGTCGATATCCCGCTCGTGGTGGGTCTCCCAGGATATGATCGCTCGCTGGCTGCCAGCCGTGGCTGTGATTCCCCCGGGCAATGGCGGCGGCCAGGTGTCGACCACCGTGATCACCGCCTCGTCGCTCTCCGGGCCGAGGTTGCCGTCGAAGTCGTAGGTCCGGGCGACGTACCGACACGTCCCGCTTGATCTGCATATCGTTGTAGGTCGTCTCCGATCCCAAGTCGGCAAGGAAGCCGTAGTTGCCGGGGGCAAGACCACGATAGAGCCTCGTACCGACGATTCCCGATTCGCAGCCGCTGAGATCGACGCTGGCAGAGGTGGAGTACCCGCCGTCGTCGAGCAGAACTTCCAGGGTCGGCCTGCAAGGATTCGGGTTCCCCGGACCGGGGGGGTTCCCTGGGTCGTACGAGTCGCTTCGGATGCCGACCACGATCGGGTTGTCGCGGTAATTCGAGTAGCGCTCGGCCTCGTCCGAACGGTAGTAAGGAGAGCAGGTGGGATTGTCCGGGGGGCAGTCCTCGATGTCGATCCCGAGCGGCACGAAGGTACGCTCGATTCGTGCGAAGTTGAAGTCCGGGTTCTCCGGATCCTGCACATCCAGATCGCAGTCGTCGCCATCCGTCACCGGCGTGTTGATCCACTTGTAGCCGGGCTGGCCGTACTGACCCGGCTGATTCTCCGGAGCGTCCGGCGTTTCGCTATCGGTATAGTCGAATGTCTGAACGACGTCCCGCAATCCTCGCGTCACTTCGCCGAACTGGATGTAGCCGCCTCGACTCAGATCGATCTGGAACCAGTCGTCGGCATTCGACTCGAAACTCGCCGAAGCGAAGTCCATCTTGTCCATCGCTCTCCCGGCGTTCGACACAGAAAACTTCTCGGTGAACACCTCCGCAGGATCCTCCGCTCCGGGGTACTCGGGATCCAGCGTCGTGTGATCGTTGAGAATCCTGAAGTACTCCAGTTCGTGGGCGCGCAGGTTGACGATCTGCCGGTACCAGGTGCCGTAGAAGAACTCGTGCTTGGTCATGTAGCGTCCGCTGCACATTCCCAGAATGCGCCGCACGACCCTGACCTTGCCGTCCTTCGCGCCCAGGAAACTGCGGCACATGTTCTCGTCGCACAGTTTCTCGTCCTCGACGTAGACCGCCTTGGCTCGGACCTTGAGCTTGTCGATGATGTTCTTGGACGTCGAGTCGCAGTCCTCGTCGGTGGCCACTGGCTTGACACACAGAACATCGATCGACCAGTTTCCGGAGAGGAAGAGGTTGAAGCGGTTGAGGCCGGTGGCATCAGTCGAACGCAACCACCCGCAGGCAGGGTCCGACTTTCCGCATCCCGGGCCATGAACACGATCTCGTCATCATCATCCAGACCGGCCCCCGCGCCGTCTTCGACGCCCGCCAGCAGCCAGGTCAGTTCGCAGGGGTCGAAGGAACCGGGCTGACATAGAGTTGGCTGATGCTGCTCGAGATTCTCCGCGTAACGCTCGTCCACCTGGCTTGGAATCTCTACCCAGGCACCGTTGGTGATCGTGTAGAGCACGATCCGATCAACGGCCACTCCCGCGAAGGCCGGAAACGCGTTCCCCTCGATCA
>JALTMS010000147.1 GCA_027001345.1 Acidobacteriota bacterium
CCCGCGCCCTGGCCCGCCGGATGCCGACTCCCGTCTGCCGGGCCTGGGCTCAGCGCCTCGGTGGCGTTCTCGATCATCTGGAGGGTCGGCCGGCGGCCGCCGATCGACGGCTGCGTCGGGCGGCCGTTCACTTCGCCGCTGCCGGTCACCATCTCGAAGGGGGCGACACCGAGCGAATCCGCGTGCAGGTGCTGGCCCTCGCCGGTCGCTTCACCGACGCCGAGAAGGCCGCTGACCGGGCCCGCAGCGCATGGCGACGGGCGGGCGGAGCCGACCCCCGGCGTCGCGGCGGGCTGGCCATGAACCTGGGCAACCTGCACCACCTCCGGGACGACCTGGCCGCCGCCCGCCGTCACTACCGCCGGGCGGCGCGCCTGTTCGAGCAGGCTGGCGAGGGCCCCCGGGCGGCCCAGGCGGCCTACAACGAGGCGGTGATCCTCACTGCCCTCGACCGCCTCGATGCTGCCCGGGGGCTGTACGAGGGCGCACTCGGGATCTTCATCGCCGAGCGCCAGGGGGCGCTGGCGGCCCAGGCGGACTATGCCCTGGCCGCCCTCGACCTGCTCGAAGCGCAGCCCGATGCGGCCCTCGCGCGCCTGCGGCGGGTGCGACGGCGGCAGCAGGCTCTGGGTGATCGCCGGGGCCTGGCCCACACCGATCTGGAAATCGCCCGGGCGCTGCTGACTCTCAATCGCCTCGAAGGGGCCGAGCAGGCTGCCCGCCAGGCGGAGATCTTCTTTCGGCGGGCGCGGCACCGCGTCGAGCTGGCGGCCTGCTGGAGCGTCCGGGGCGCGGTGGCACGACGGGAAGGGCGCTGGCGCCGCGCCGGGCGCCTCTACCAGCGGGCGGCCGACGAGCTGGCGACTCTGGGCAGCGCACTGGCAGCCGCCTGGGCGCGGCTGGGCTGGGCCGAGGTTCGGCTCGCTGCAGGATCCGCCGGGGATGCGCTGGCCGCGGCTCGCGTCGCCGAGCGGACGTTCGCCTCCGGGCACACCCCCATGCGCCGAGCCCAGGCGGCGGTGGTGGTGGCCGAGTGCTGTCTGGAACTCGGGCGCCTGGTGGCGGCCCGGCGAGCGGCACAGCGGGCCCTGGCTCTGGCCCGGCGCCTGGCCAGTCCGAGGGCGCAGCTCGCCGCCTGCCGCACACTCGCCCGCCTCGAGCGGCGCCGGGGGCAGAGCGCCGCGGAGTACCGCTGGCTGCGGCGGGCCGAGCAGTGCATCGTCCGTCTTCGCGCGGGGGTCAGCAGCGAGGCGAGCGAGCTGGCCTTCCTGCTGGACAAGACGGATATCTACGAGGCGCTGGTGGCCAATCGCCTGCGCAAAGGCGGACGCCGGGCGCTGGCCCAGGCTCTCGAACATGCCGAGCAGGCCAAGGCCCGGGCGCTGGCCGAGCGCCTGCGACGGGAATGCCGCCTGCCCGCCCGGGGGGGGCGCTCTCAGCGCTTGCTGCTGCTCTCGCGCCTCGAGCGCCTCGAACGCCATCTGGCGGTGGCCGAGCAGCGCCTCGATCAGGTCTCTGGAACTTCGGCCGGTGGCACCCGCACCCGATCGCTGCACCTCGCCGAGCTGACCGGGCAGCGTTGGCGGGCCCTCGAAGATCTCGGTATCCGGGATCCGACGGCGGCAGTGATGGTCGGGGCGCCGGCACCTTCCCCCCGGGAGGTGCTCGAGACCCTGGCGGCCGACGAGATCGTCGTCGAGTACACCGTCCTCGACGACCGCTATCAGCTCTTCCTGGCCGACCGTCGCGGCGTGCTCGAGCACCACGTGGCGGCGCGGGTGGGGGAGGTCGACGACCTGATCGATCGGCTCTTCTTCCACCTCGGCAAGGACGTGCTCGGGCAAGAGCACGCGGCGCGCCACGGTGAGCTGCTCGCTCGCGTCTGTCGCGGCTACTTGCGGCAGCTCGAAGAGCGTCTGCTGGCTCCCGTCGCCGGTCGCCTGGAAGGACGGCGGGTGCGCATCTTGCCCCACGGCCGGCTCCACGGGTTGCCCTTTCACGCCTTCGAGGACCGTGGCGGGCGGGCGCTGCTCGAGCGGGCGACGGTGAGCTACGCACCGAGCCTGGCGGTGCTCGGTCTGCTCGCCCGGCGCCGGCGTCCGGCCTCGGGAGTCTCGCTGGTGATCGGGGCGGCAGATCAATCGACACCAGCGATCGAAAAAGAAATCAACGCTGTCGCGCGCTGTTTGCGGCCCGCCCGGGTGCTGCGCGGGCCGGCGGCCAGCGCTCGGGCGCTGGGTCTGGCGGAGGCGGGGCTGCCCGTGCTTCACGTCGCGAGCCATGGATTCTTCTCCGAGGCCGGCGGAGGACTCGGAGCGCTGCGACTGGGAGAGGATCTGATCGAACCCGCGCAGATTCAGCAACTAACTGGTATGGCAGACCTGGTGGTTCTTTCTGGATGTCAGACGGGCCGAGGAGCAGTACACTCTGGCGACGAACTCGTCGGGCTTGTGCGGGGATTTCTCCTCGCCGGGGCGCGCGCGGTGGTGGCTTCGCTTTGGGAAGTCAACGATGCGAGTGCCTGCAGCATCATGACCGATTTCTACCAGCGGCTGAGCGAAGGGCTGAGCGTCGAGCAGGCGCTTGTCTGCGCCCAGCGCAGCGCCCGGCAGCGGGATCCCAACCCGCTGCGCTGGGCACCGTTCGTGGTGATCGGCGATGCGGCGCTCGAGTGGACCGGCGAAGGGAGATGGCGCCGGCGTCAGGAGGCCTGCTGAATGAAAACACTTGCTCGAGTCGTGGGGAAGGCCTGGCTGCTGTTGGGGCTGCTGGCGCTGGCGCTGCCGGTCGGCGCCGATGACCGGGTGACCAACGAGCTGCTGGTGGAGCTGGTGCCCGGAGCTTCGGCCGAGCAGGTGGCGCTGCGCTATGGGCTGACGATCGAGGATGGGATCGATGTCTGGCAGATGTGGCTGATGGTGGCTGCCGACGGCACCGACATCGACCAGTTGGTCAGCGAGATGAACGACGATCCCGACGTGGTGGAGGCCGAACCCCACCGCAATCTGGAGAATCCCGAAGGCGTGTTGCGCACCATCGGCGATCTCGATCGCTCGGCGGGGATCGATCAGTTCCGCGGCCAGGTCTCGGCTCAGACGGTGAAGGCCACCCAGGCTCACGGAACCGGCCAGGGTGCGGGTGTGATCGTTGCCGTACTCGATACGGGCATGTCCTATCACCACGAAGCGACGGCGAGCCAGATCATGGACCACAGCGGCCGCAACCTGATCGAGGGCAACAACGATGCGCGGCCGCAGCCCAACGGCATCGACGACGATGGTGATGGCTCGGTGGACGAGATGCTCGAGCATGGCACACTGGTTGCCGGGATGGTCAACCTGGCAGCACCGGCGGCACGCATCCTGCCGATTCGCGTGCTCGACGCCGAGGGGCGCGGCACCGTCTTCGGCGTGGCCAAGGGCATGCTCTACGCCATCGGCCGGGGTGCGGAGGTGATCAATCTGTCGCTGGGGATGGTGGAAGAGTCCAACGTGATCGATCGCGCACTGAGGGAGGCCAGGGAGGCCGGCGTGGTCGTCGTGGCCGCAGCGGGCAACCGGAACATCGAAGAGGTCGACTACCCGGCGCGGAGCAGCGACACCATCGCCGTGGCCTGTGTCGATGCGGCCAGGATGCGTTCGCCGTTCACTTCCTACGGCAGCGAGGTGGATCTGACGGCGCCCGGCGTGGGGGTGCTCTCCACCTTCGGTGACATCGACTACGGGCGCTGGGACGGCTCGTCCTTCTCGGCGCCGCTGGTGGCCGGAGCGGCCGCGCTGGTGGTCGAGCGCTATCCGGGGCTGAGTCCTGACCAGGTGCGCGCCATGCTGGTCGATACGGTGCAGCCCGATGCCAACGGAGCCCAGTGGGATGGACTGCTCGGCGCGGGTACGGTCGATCTCGAGGCTCTGGTCGCAGCGCGCTCGAGTGACCACAGCAGTCTGAAGGTCTACGAGCAGAGCCTGGGTACGGAGGTGGACTGGACCGAAGTGCTCGACGCGAGCGTCTACGACCTGGCGCGAGGCGAGGTCGCTTCGCTGGCACTGATTGACGAGCAGACCGTCGACCTCGGTCCACTGACCTGCCTCGAGGAAGACAGTACCGCGACCGACAACCTCGGCGATCTCGACGCGCAGTTGCCGGCTCCCGGCAGGGCCTTCTTCTACGTCTTCCGAGACGAGACCGCTGGTAGCGACGGCGCGGCGTGGGGGGCGGACAGCGAGGGACGCGAGCGGATGGCCGGGAGCGGCGACTGCCAGCTTCCCGCGGGAAGCGGCTCCTGACTCGCCGGTCGCTGTGGGCTGCCGCCGGCGTGCTGCTCGCCGCGGTGCTCGGCTGCGGTGGTGGCCCCACGCCGCCAGCCGTCGGCGACGGTTCGAGTTCCGGGCCCCGGCGGGGCGGCGAGCTGATCATCGCGCTGCGAGCCGACGTCGATAGCTGGAACCCCTACACAGCCGGCTCGAGCACGGCCCTCAACGTGCTCGAACTGCTCTATCCCCGGTTGGTGCGCGAGCGGTGGAGCCCTGGTACCGGCATCCGTGTCGAGCCGGCTCTGGCCGAACGGTGGTCGTTTTCGGACGATCGCAGAGAGCTGCGCTTCGAGCTGCGCGAGGCCCGCTGGAGCGATGGTCGGCCGGTGAGCTGTGCCGACGTGGCCTTCACCTGGCGCGCCCAGCACAGTCCGGCCCTGGGCTGGCCGGGGCTCTACATCAAGGACGGCATCGAGTCCTTCGAGTGCGCCGACGAACGGACGGCGGTGTTTCGTTTCGCCCATCCCTCGGCCTATCAGGTGCTCGACGCCAACGATGACGCTCAACTGCCCCGGGTCTACGGCGCGGTTCCTTTCGAGCAGTGGATGGCGACAGCCTGGGAACAGCGTCTGGTCAGTGCCGGGCCCTTTCGCCTCGAGCGGGTGGTGCCGGGGCAAGAGGCGATCCTGGTGCGCGATCCCGAGTGGCGCGACGGGACGCGCCCCTACATCGATCGCCTGATCTTCCGCGTCTATGCCGGGGCCGACGAAGCTCTGCGAGCGTTGCTCGCCGGTGATGTGGACCTGGTGGAGAAGGTGCCCCCGGGACGAGCCGCGGAGGTCGCGCGGCGAGAGGATCTGGCGCTGCTCGACCTGCCGGGGTTGTCGTGGACCTTCATCGCCTGGAACCAGCTTGCTCCCGGCGCCTACGCCGCCGACCGCCGCCGCCGGGGCTGCGGGGCGGGCTGCCGTGAGGACGCGCAGACGGTGCGGGCCCTGCTCGCCGACCATCCCCATCCGATTCTCGGCGATCCGCGGGTACGACGGGCGCTGACCCTGGCCATCGACAGGGAGGATCTGGTGGAGGGGCCCTGGCGCGGGCACGCCCGGGTCGCCGTCAGTCCGCTGGTTTCGTTTCTCGGTGTGTCGGGACAGAGCCGGCCACTTCCCTGGGATCCGGTCCGGGCAGCGGCCCTGCTCGAAGCGGCCGGTTGGCGTCGTCCGGTGGAAGGCGGCGTGCGCGAGAAGGACGGCCGGCGCCTGGAACTGGAGATCCTGGTCAACGCGGACAACACCCTGCGCCGGGAGGTGCTCGAGCGTGTCGCCACGGCCCTCGCTGGGGTGGGCGTGGCGGTACGGCCGGTGGCCCTGCCGCGCCGGGAGTACATCGCCCGCGCCCGGGCGAAGGATTTCGACGGCTTGCTCGGCGGCTGGCGCGCCGGAACCCGCATCGAGCCTCAGTCGATTCTTCACTGCGCCGCCGCCGCCGGGCGGGGCAACAACCTCGGTGCGTGGTGTGACGACCGGGCCGATGCTCTGGCTGATCGCGCCGCGGCCGCTGCCGATCTCGAGCATGCGCTCCCCTTGTGGCGTCAGTGGGAAGAGCGCTTCGTCCAGCAGCAGCCCTACACCATGCTCTACGAGGAGAGGGTGTTGATCGGGATCCACCGGAGGGTGCACGATGCCAGCCCCTCTCCGCTGAATCCCTACGCGGAAATCGAGAAGTGGTGGGTCGATTCATCGGAACCGACAGGGGTAGCGGCAACGTCCCCGCCCCGATGAGGGGAAAGAGAGGTCGGCCCTGATCGCGTTGCTCGTCCATCGCCTGCTGCGGGCCGGGGTGACGGTGGTTGCCGCGGGCCTGCTGACGCTGCTGCTGCTCGAAGCGTTGCCCGGTGATCCCCTCGACCGGCTTTCCGAGCCCGGCATCAGCGCCGAACAGGCCGAGCGCACGCGGGTGGCGCTGGGACTCGATCGTGCTCCGGCAGCCCGCTGGGCGGCGATCGCTCGCTCCTACCTCGCCGGGGAACTGGGCTACTCCTGGACCCGGCGTCGCAGCGTGGCCCGGGCCGTGGGGGAGGCTCTGCCCCACTCGCTGGCGCTCGGAGCGGCGGCCCTGACGCTGGCCTACGGACTGGGGCTGTCGGTGGCCTGGGGCGGGCTGCTGGTCGGGCCGCGGCTGCGCCGTCGCCTGCTCGCGGTGCTGCTGCCCCTGGCCCTGGCTCCCGGCTTCTGGCTCGGCCTGCTCGCCGTGGCCTTGTTCCATGGAGTGCTCGGCTGGCTGCCCGCCTCCCACGCCGCGCCCCCGGGAGCGGCGGGTGCCCTGCCGCACCTGCGGCATCTGCTCTTGCCGACCCTGGCTCTGGCCCTGCCCGCCGCGGCGATGGTGGCCCGCTACCAGCTCGCCGCCGCCGCCGTCGTCCTCGACGCTCCCGGCGCCACCGTGGCCCGCGCCCTGGGCCTGGGACGCCTGCGTATCGCCTGGCGCCACGGACTGCGGCCCACCCTGGCCACCACGGTGGTACTCGTCGGTCTCGACCTGCCACTGCTGGTTTCCGGAGCGCTGGTGGTGGAGACGGTGTTCTCCTGGCCCGGGGTGGGGCGACTGGCGGCCGGCGCCGTACTGACCTCGGACTACCCGCTGGCTCTGGCCCTGGTGCTGCTCGGGGCAGTGACGGTGGTGCTGGGCAACCTGGCGGCGGACCTGCTGGCGGCCGGGCTCGATCCCCGGCGCAGGCTGCCCGGATGAGCGCTGTGACCGGCCGGATCCCGCTGGAGACCCTTGTGGTCCTCGTCGCTCTGGTCGGTCCATCGATGGTCGCTTCGCCGCGGCAGCCCACAGCAGCGGCAGCAGCGGCGGCGCTGTTGCCACCGCTGGCCCGGGTCGTCGAG
>JALTMS010000148.1 GCA_027001345.1 Acidobacteriota bacterium
CCACTGGCATCCTCGTCCCAGATCCAGGTGATGCCGTCGGTGTCGGCGATCAGGCCGACGGTCTCCGGGGGGCGAGCTGCAACCAGCGGATCGGTGGGCGCGCAGTCGTCGGCGTCTGCCAGCCCGTCGTTGTCGTCGTCGTCGTCCAGGTCGTTGCTCAGGCCGTCGCCATCAGCGTCGTCGTCGCAGAGGTTGCCCTGCCCGTCGCCATCGGCATCCCGTTGTCGCCGGTTGGCCACAGTGGGGCAGTTGTCGGCCGTGTCTGCCACACCGTCGCCGTCGGAGTCGAGATCGAAGGCGGGAGCAAACCACACGTCTTGCTGGCCGTCGCGGGTGTCGGTCCAGACGGTGTAGAGATCACCGGCCAGCGAGTCGATGCCGATGTACTCGCCGATCAGGCCGGCCGCCGCGGTCTGGCCGCCAGCGGGACTCGACGAGGCCGAGCTGATCCTCACGTTGGGAGTCCAGTTCCGGCCGCCGTCGAAGGAGCGTGCCAGGTAGGCGTTCCATTCCAGGTTGTCGGGATCGTCGCGGCGGTCGAGCCAGATGACCGCCAGCGCACCCTCCTCGTCGACCACCAGCCAGGGGTGGAACTGGTCCGCTCCGGAATCGAGGGGGTCGTCGTTGATCCGCAGAGGCTGCGACCAACTCGTCCCCTCGTCGTTCGAGCGGCGCAAGAAGATGTCGGTGTCGCCTCCGGGTTCGCGGCGGTCGATGTAGGCCACGTAGATCGTGCCCCGGCGTGGGCCCGTCGAGTTGTCCACCATCATCGCTGGATAGGCCAGCACATCGATGCCGCCGTTGATCGGTTCGTTGGTGATCAGCAAGGGGGTGATGATCCCGTCCGGGCCCCAGGTGCGCCCCGCGTCGCTCGAGCGGTCGAACTTCAGCACACTTTCCGAGAAATCGACCCAACCGATGTAGACCTGGCCCTCCGGCCCCACGGCCGGCACCGGCCATTGCACCGAGCCCCCGTCGCTGACCTGGCGCAGGCTCTCGAAGCTGGCGCCGCCATCGATCGAACGGGTCGTGCGGATCCCTCCTCCCACGTCGTACCAGGCGAGGTGGACGTAGCCGTCGGTGGGACCTCCGCTGCGGTCGCAGGCGATCATCTGCTTGTCGAGCAGGCCGAAGGGACTGGTCACCGCATCGACGGGGTCGGCCCAGCTATCCCCACCGTCGGTGGACTTGAAGACCGAGATGGCCGCTCCCGCCACTCCACCCCCGTTGCTCAGAGAAAGCACGTGGGCATAGAAGTTCCCCGCGGAGTCGGCGCAAATCCCCGGGTCGGAGGCTCGGGGCCAGGCGGAGTCGGGCAGCAGGGTGTCGCTCCAGCTCGCCCCCGCATCGTGGGAGACGCCCACGCCGATCCGTCGATATCCCAGGCGGAAATCACGCCACACCGCCACCACGTTGTCGGGGTCGGTGGGGTTGACGGCGAGTTGTTCCTCGTTGTGCAGCTCGGCGGTGCCGTCGCTGTTGAGCTTGACATTGGTGCCGACTTCGGCGGCGCCGAGCCATGGACAAACGGCCAGCGCTGCCAGCAGCGCGCAGCAGATCCTGGGGGGCATGGCGGGTCTCCGTCCCGGGTGGGCTTCGATGACGGGAATCTACGCCGGAAGCCCCCGAAGCGGGCCGAGAAAAGCGGCTACCAGCTTCCGAGGATCCGAAAATCGGCCCGGGCCCCTTCCGCGGGTCCCACGTGCACCGTGGCGAAGGGGGGGCGGCAGCGCAGACTGCTGCCCCCCGACCCCATCGGAACGACTCGATAGTCGCCTTCGGTCAGTTTCTCGGTGCGGTAGTAGAAGCGTCCTCCGATCTGCTCGGGGACGACCCTTCGGGCCACCCGCAGCAAGTCGTCAGGGCCTTGCAGGACGACTTCCGCCACCAGCGAGGCCTGCCCGGTGAGCACCCCGGCGATCGCACCGCCGGGGATGCGATCGAGGTCCAGGGGCGGCTGGACCGGCCGGCGGGCTGTCTCCGGTACCGATGGATCGGTTCGAGGGCCGGGTGGTGCCTGCAGTGGGGTGGGTGCGGTATCCGGTGGCGCGACTGCCGGAGGGGCGGGCAGCTCCGACGTGGAGCCGGCGGGTGGCAGCGCTGGTGGCGTCGTCGTCGGTGTCGCCGGCCCGACCGGCTCTGCGGGCTCCATCGCCCGGGTCGGGGAGAGCGTCGATGGTGTCCACGGTGCGGCGAGAGCGAAGCGCCGGATATCACCGCCGGTGAACACCACCAGCGCCTGTCCCGGAGCTTCGGCAATCACCTGGATCGCCGGCCGCGTCAGCTCGAAGCTCTGCAGCGGGGCCAGGGACGTCGGTGAGAGGAAGACCAGCGTCGGGGGTCTTGCCACCAGGGACGCCACCGGTCCCGCAGCCGCCGGCAGGGCCAGGGCGGTCACCGGTCCCGGCAGGTTGATCTCCGCCCGCACGGGCAAGGTGCCCTCCCGGCGTGAGTCGAGGGTATCGACGACCAGCACGCGCGGCCCGGTGGCGACCACCAGCCGGGTGTTGTCGCTGCGGCTGGCGAGGGCCGTGATGGGGTTGTCGAAGGGCAGAATCTCCCCGGAGAGCAAGGATGCCGCGGCATAGGAGCGCAGGTGCCGGCCCACCGCCAGAAGCACGGCATCGGCCTTCGGGGCCCGTCCGAGGGCGGTGGCCGGTGCCTCGAGGGTGCGGTAGGCCCAGGGGAGCCGGCCCTCGAGATCGAGCAGGGCCACTTCGCCCCCTCGCCTGCGCTGACGCCACGTGACGGCGACTCCCGCCGCCACGTGCAGAGCGATCGGCCGGAAGCGCAAGCGGATCTCGCGCTCGGCGAGCGCCTCGATTCCCGTGTCGCTGCGCCGATGGACACGGACCTTGCCGCCCCGGGAGGACTTCAGACCGAGCACCACCCATTTCGCGTCACAGGCCAGCGAGACGGCTTCCGCCCCGACTTCGAGGACCGTGCGTCCCGACGGCCAGTCCACCACACGGCCTGCGTCGAGCACCCAGGTGGGGCCGCGATCGCCCCGGCAGGCGATGGTCGGCATGGGCTTCCAGGGGGCCTCCGCCGCCGCGAGCCCACCGCCGGCCGCGATCACCATGGCCAGCAGACTCACGCCGGCCGGCAAGACGCGTCTCACGGCCCCTCCTCCCAGATGCCGACTTCGAAGCGGCCCTTCGAGTCGGCGGCGCCCCGGTACATGCCCTGGGTGTTGAACTCGAGAGCCAGGGTTCCGTCGCGGCCGACGGCGATCACTCCACCCACGTCGGGATCGAGCACCTCTCGGATCAGCGTGCGGGCCGCTTGCCGGACGTCGGCCCCGGTCAGCAGCATCCTGGCCGATATCGCGTAGGCGACGTTGTGCCGGATGAACTCCTCCCCGACGCCGGTGCAGGAAACCGCGCAGGAGCGGTCGTCGGCGTAGGTGCCAGCTCCGATCAAGGGTACGTCGCCGACCCGCCCGAAACGCTTGCCGGTCAATCCGCCGGTGGAGGTGCCGGCGGCCAGGTGACCGTGAATGTCGAGGGCCACCACGCCCACAGTGCTCTTGTCCCGATCTGCGTC
The DNA here is from genome assembly GCA_027001345.1 of Acidobacteriota bacterium. GTDB lineage: Bacteria > Acidobacteriota > Polarisedimenticolia > J045 > J045 > JALTMS01. The sequence continues at coordinate 3,547 of JALTMS010000148.1, forward strand.
TCCGGTCTGGGGCTCGGTTGCGAGGTAGTCGAGCCACTGGCGTCGGCGCGCCGGCGTATCGAAAAAGTTTGGTGCCACCCTTTCGACGCCCATCTCATCGGCGAAGGCTTCGGCGCCCTCCCCGACGAGGAGAACGTGGCGGGTGCGCTCCATCACGCGCCGGGCCAGGGTGATCGGGTGCCGGACCGTGCGCAGGGCGGCCACCGCGCCGCAACCCAGGTCCTCGCCCCGCATCACCGCCGCGTCGAGTTCGTGCCGACCGTCGTGGGTGTAGACCGCTCCCCGCCCCGCGTTGAACAGGGGATCATCTTCGAACTGCCGGATGACCGCCTCCACCACGTCCAGACTCTCGGCACCCGAGGCGAGCATCGCACGCCCCCTGTCGAGGGCTTCGGAGAGGCTTTCGCGGTGGGCCCGTTGCAGGCTGGGAGAACTGTCCCGAGGGATCGCGCCCGCGCCGCCATGGAGCGCCAGAGCCCAGGTCGGCTGATCAGCAGGGGGAGTTGCGGTGGGGTTGGGTGGAGCGTCACAGGAGGCTGCGAAGACGAAGACGGCGAGCAACAGGAAGATCGATGACGACGAACGCGCAGCGGTCATGGAACGACTCCCGGCCGGGCCCCCCAGGTGTCGGCGACGAGCGAATTATGCATCAACCGAATGGATTCCGGGCTATGCCGATCCTTCCGCGAGGGCCCGGAAGAAGGCGATGCGCTGCCGCGCTTCCTCGACATCGAGCTTCTCGATGGCGAAACCGGCGTGGACGATCACGTACTCGCCGACCCGGGGCTCCTCGATCAGGGAGAGATTCACCGCCTGGGAGACCTCGCCCAGGGTCGCGACGCCGCGGGCGTCATCGACTTCGATCAGGCGCATCGGCACGGCCAGGCACATCTGAGGCGCTCCAGGATGCAGTCAGAGGTGAAAGCCGAGTATAGCCTGGCCGGTGAAGTGGATCGCGCCGGAGCTGCACTCAGCTCCGGCGCTCTCTATCGTCGATCACAGGCCGATATAGAACACTCGGCTGCCACGGCCGATCTCCTTGCCGTCCCGGAGCAGGCGGACCTCCACGGTCCAGTCGCCGTAGAGATTGTGGCGAGTGATCCAGGTGCCGCTGACCGGCAGCATCACCGAAGTGAAGGTGGCAGCGCGGAGGGCCCGGGCATCGAGATCGAGACCGAAGGTCCCGCGCCGAGAGGTGAGCAGAGAGAAGGGCTGGGGCCGGACGACCTCCACCGGCAGGGGAGAGATGTCCTTGCGTTCGGTCGTCATGCCCGGAGTGGCCTCGGGGTTCACCGGCGTGGTCACCGTCTGGTAGACACTGCCGTCGGGCAGAACGAAACGGGTGATCACGTCCAGGGGGTCAGTGCCCAGGGCCCGGCGGTCCATCACGGTCACGACCCAGACGGCCAGAGTCTGATGAGCCCGAAACGGGCCGTTCCAGTCCGGGTGCAGGCTGAGTCGTCCTTCGGCCGCCACCCGAGCGGGATCGATGTCGGTGACCAGCACTGTGGTCAGTGCCTGGGTTTCGGGGGCTGTTGCGGTGGTCGCCATCGATCGAGGAGCCCTGCGCAGAATGCTGCGGGCGGGCTCGGCCGCGGCCAGCGGCATGGTCAGCAAGGAGAGCAAGGCGATCGAGGCGCTTGCGCGCCGGATTCTGGAAACGAGTGTTTTCGACATGTTCATCGCGACCTCCCTCAGTCCAGGTTGACGCGATAGAACGCGCCGCTGGAAGTGCCCACAACGAGACCCTGCTCCACACCATCGTTGTAATCGAAGCTGGGATCTCCGACGGTCTTGCCCGATTCGACGAGGAAGGAGCGGACCGTGGTGCCGTTGGAAGCGTCGAGTTCGTACAGCTTGCCGTCGCTGGCGCCGACGTAAGCCAGGGTGTTGGAACTACCCCCGACCCAGCGCAGCACCAGCGGCCGGGACGGCCCGCTCAGGCTGGTCGTCCAGTAGCTCGATGCCTTGAAGCGTCCGTCACCGCCGATCTGAATACCGTGGACCGTGCTGTCCGTGGTCCAGACCACCCAGTTCTCGTAGAAACCGCTGGGCAGCAGGACGCCGGTGCTCACGGCCACGCCCTTGACGGGGCCGTCGCCCGTGGCGGTGGTCAGGGAGTCGATCTGTCGCAGCGAGCTGCCGTCCCGCACCGTCGCGCTGTAGAGGTAGAGTTCTCCGAGGGTGTTGCCGAAGACGATGAAGCGGTCGGTATTGCGGCGCACCATCGCCGGGCGGGCATCGATGTCGCCGATACCGCTGATCGTACCGTAGGGTGGCGTATCGAAGGCCGGGCCGGACTTGACCTCCAGAGCCACCACCGACTCTCCGCCATCGGCCCGTACGGGTACGAAGACGATGTTGTTGGCCGTCGAGCGGTAGATCACCAGGGGTGCCGCGTTGGCGATACCCAATCCGTCGGTTCCGCCGTCGTAGCTGTCGTAGAGCGTACTCAGGTCGTGGGAGTAGAGCAGCACCTTGTTGTCGGTCGCCCCGCAACGAGTGGCGACGATCACCACGTCGTCGTCATTGTTGGCGTTGCCATCGAAGGCATTGACCATGACGACCGGTCCGGCCTGCAGGATCCCGCTCGTGCATCCGGCGTCGCTGACGGCATTGGCCGAGCCTTCGAAGCCGGCGGTGCCGTCGTCGAGCGAATAGCGATAGACCCGGCCGTCCTGGGCGGTGAGGAACGTGGTGAGGTCCGTTGCCGGGCTGGCATCGAGGTCACCGACCATCGGCCGGGCCTGAACGGCGCCGCCGACGAGAGGCGAGGACCATGATCCGCGGGTGCCGTCGCTGGCCTTGAAGCGATGGAGTAGTTGATCGTTGCCGATGCCGACGACGTGCTGCTGAGGAATCACGCCCACCGGAGCGAGGCTCGAGGCTCCCGTGGAGAAGACCCACTTGATCTCGGTCGCCGACCGCGGGTGGCCGATGGTCTCCACTCCGTTGGCGTAGTTTCGCGGAGTGTCGAAGGCGAAGGCCGAATAGTAGTAGACCAGGTCGTTGGCCACCGTGGTGTCGGTGCACTGGAGTTCGCTGGGGCCCGTCACGCAGGCCACCGTACTCGAACCGATAGTGTCGCCGACGACATAGCTCGTCCCATCGACGGGCAGATCTGGCACCGCGGAGCCTTCGTGGCGTAGAACCAGGGTGCCGGCGTAGTCCGCATCGCCGGGAGTGGACCATTCGAGAGAAACCTGCATCTCGCCCGAGGAAGCGGTGAGCTTGGTGACCGCGTCCGGCGGCGTGGTGTCCACCGCGGGAGCCACAGGACTGGCGGCTCCCGGATCGACGACCGCTCGGCCGCCGGCGTCGGGTCGGAGCAGGCCGGCGAGGGCCATCGAGCCCCCGGCCAGGAGGATGCAACAGACGACAAGCTTCTTTTTCATGGTGTCGTTTCCCTTCCCCGATTGGAAACAGTCATCGCCTCGTGCTCGGTGGTTTGGAGGGGCCAAGCCATCGCACGAGGCATTGTGCCCGGAAAGATACGCTGATGATCCGCGGGTGTAAGAAAAAAAGTCAGCGATTCGAGTAGAATTCGTCCTGTGCGAGATTCGTTCACATTTGCCTCAATTACATCGTTTTG
>JALTMS010000149.1 GCA_027001345.1 Acidobacteriota bacterium
CCCGCCCGGCCGCGGACGCTGGCCTCGATCTCCCGGCTCTTGCCGTCGGGGTCGTTGAGCAGCAGACGCAGATCGACGCTGACGCGGACCTCGTGCCGCAGCACCAGGGGGGGGGTGGCCTCGACCAGGGCGCAGACCAGCAGGCCGAGGCCGGCGACCAGCAGCCAGCGGTGGGAGCGGACAGTCGGCTCGGAGTTCATCGGCTCAGGGCCTCCGCGACGGCAGGCAGGCAGCGGTGCACACGCCGGATGGCCAGCACGGCTCCGGCGAGACCGAGGCCAGCGCCGAGCAGCAGGCTAGCAGAGGCAGCAGCCCAGGGGGAAGGCCCCAACCCCCCTGCCAGCGACGAGATCGCCGGCGCGAGGGGCAGGCCCTGGACCAGGGGCATCAGCAGACGAGCGGGCCCCGCGGCCCAGGTCGGATCCCCGGCATCTTGCATGGCGGCCGCCTGGGGCCAGGCCACCGACAGCCAGGCGCCGACGCCGAGACCAGCGGCCAGCGCGCCGCCGCCCGCGCCGATGGCGATCGGCACCGCGGCGGGATCGTCGAACAGCCACAGGCTCCCGACCAGCACCAGCCCGAGGGCGGCGAGCACGGGAGCCGCCACGGCGCCGACGGCCGGCAACAGACCCCAGCGCAGCGGGCGAGTGGCAAAGAGGATCAGGCTGCCGGCGCGGCCGCCGATACCCAGCACGTTGCTCATCGGTGCGGCAACGCCGGTGACCAGGGTCCAGGCCGCCAGCGCGGTGGCGACGGCAGCGACTGGCAGGCCCTCGAGACCGCGCCGGTCGATGAAGACGCCCAGGCCCAGCACCAGCACGCTGGTGACCATCGCTTGCAGCAGGATCGCGCGGGCCCGCGGGGGCCCCCAGACTCGCCGAAGTTCTGCCGGCAGCAGGCGGGAGACCCTCCGCTGCGGTCCTGCCGCGGCCAGCCGCGCTTCGAGCCACGGCAGGCTGCGCGTCGAGGCCAGCACGCCGATGGCCAGCAGGTGGGGGCCGAGGCCGAAGGCCAGCGCGCGGCCGTCTCCGGACCAGGCGAGGAGCTGGGAGTGATAGATCCAGAAGCCCACCGACCAGGGTGGGGGAGCGCTGGCCGAGACGCTGGCCACCGAATCGGCGACGCCCGCCAGCCAGACCAGCGGCAAGACCAGGCTCGCCACCCGCAGCACCTGCCGCAGCGGCTCGGGGCGGGAGTGGGCGGCGCTGAGCAGGCGGCGGAAGAAGACCGCTACCGTCGCGCTGAGCAGGGCCAGGCCGGCGGTGGCGGGCAGGATCAGCAGGGCGCTGTCGGGACGGATCCGCACCGCCGCGGCCAGCAGGGCCAGGCTCGCGGGCCAGATCACGAAGGCGCTGGGCTGAAAGCAGAGGACCGAGAGCAGGTCCAGGACCAGCAGGTCGAACTCTCGCACCGGCTGGCAGAGCAGTGGTCGGCGATCGAGGCCCGTGCGCTGCGTGTCGGAGAGCACCGTGGTCAGGATCGTCAGGGTCACGGTGGCGTCAGCCATCGCGCCGGCGACGACTGCCGCGAGAGTTTGCCGGTCCGCCGTGGCCAGGGTGGAGATCAACATCGTGCCGACGCCGCCGAAGACGATCGCGGCGAGGGCCAGCATCGAGCCGGAGACCACCGCCATCGCCCCGGTGGCCAGCACGCTGGCCACGCCCAGCCT
>JALTMS010000150.1:0-715 GCA_027001345.1 Acidobacteriota bacterium
GTAGCACCCCCGTACCACCACATGTCAACCCGGATTCTTGCGGAGTCATCTGCGCTGTATCGATCCCGAGCTTGTCCGTAGGTCAGTGCCCGAAAGCAAAGGAAAACTTCCTGCGGAAGCATCCAAGTTTGAGGCATCTGTGATGCCTCTTCCCGCCTCGCCTGCAAAGTGATCGAAAAAAAAAAAGAAAAAAGGGCTCGCTTCGCGCGAGCCCTTTCGGCTGTTGGTGCTGTTTAGCGGATACGATCCTGAGCCGCTACGAAATGCTCAACGAACGGCGGGCATCGTCACTCAACCGCCCGGGCATTTGAGATGTGCGGTAGCCCTCCATCTCGAGAAGGAGATGTCCTTCGTCGTCGTACACCGCCACCGTGTAGAGAGTGGAGCCGTTTTCGCCGGCCTTCGTCACCACCGCCGTCGGCGCCGAGCCGTTGCCGGTGCGGTACAGAACCATTCTGTCGACCATGGCTGGCAGGCCGAGGCGTTGCTTGTCGATTGCCTCCAGCAGGCCGGCGGCCTGGAACGCAAGTTCAGCGTGCATCGGACGGGAGACGGACCTGCCGGGCCGAGAAAGTCTTGGCTCCTCCGTGCCCGGCTGCATGGTGGCCACGAGCCTGCCTTTGCCTTCTTCGTCCTCGCCGACCGATGCATCCCGCAGCACCTGGAAGGACGGGCCGTGGAAGTACAGCCTGTAGATATCGGACCGGTTCAGCCG
>JALTMS010000150.1:725-1666 GCA_027001345.1 Acidobacteriota bacterium
TTCAGCCGTCTCGTGCCGCTCAGGCTTTGTTTTTCCACCCGTTTCCGCAGCGGCTGCGCATCGAGTCTTATGCACGCCCTGTAGTGGCGAGTACGCTGTATGCGGCCGCCGTGAAGCTGCCGCTCCGTCTCCAGGCAAACCAGCATTACCCTGCCGTTTTCGTCCCAGCCGGGCATCACGCGCAGCACGGCCCGCCGTGGCTTGTTGTTGTAGAACTTGAGCGGGCTCAGAAACTCTACGCCGCTTATTTCGATGACCTCGAGGTCGGGCCTGAGGAGTAGGGCCGCTTCTGCGAAGCACTCCATCGCCATGACCCCGGGTAGAACCGCCGTGCCGTCTATACGGTGGTCGTCGAGGAATTTCTCCCTGCCGGGGTCGAATTCCACCTCGAGCCTGGCGCCCTCGGCCAGCGTCCAGTCGATCACCCGGCCGAGCAGCGGGTACCTCTGGCGGTCTTGCTCCAGCCGCTTCTGCAGGGCCGTTACGTCGACTCCGCTCATTCTCATCGAGTCGTAGAGTGCTCCCAGCGCTGCCGTTGCCAACACCTCGCCGGACCAGCCGGCCCGAAGCGCACGCCACAGGCTGGTTGCCCCCTCCACGGGCGGAATCAGCCCGATTCCCGCGGCCTTGAGCTGCTGCGGCACCGAGCCCCTGCTCGCCATGCCAATCTCGGCCCAGCCGGAGTAGGACAGCACGAGCACGCGCGTCGAAGGCAGCTTGGCCCGGAGGTAGCTCGAGTACTTCGCCAGCAGGTCGTTCGCCGCCGAGTAGTCTGTCTGGCCGGCGTTTCCGAAGCGGCCCGCCACCGAACCGAACATGACGAAGGTACCGACAGCGGTGTTCGCCGTGGCCTTCAGAAGCGCCCGAAGTCCGGACACCTTGGCATCGAAGACCTTGTCGAAATCTTCGGGCTTCTTTCTGCCGACGACCTGGCTGTGTTC
>JALTMS010000151.1 GCA_027001345.1 Acidobacteriota bacterium
TCGCTCAGCTCGATGCCATCGGCGAGCCGGCGCTCGGTGTGCGGGTGCGCCTCGATGCCCTGGACCAGATGGGGCGCGTCGAACAGGCTGATGCGTTCCTCGAAAAGGTGGCCGGCAGCGCCGATGCCGACCCCTTCCTGCTGGCCGCGCGCATCGAGTGGCGCCTGCGGCAGGGCGGGGCTTCCGCCGCCCTGGTCGAGGCCCGTCGGCTGCTCGCCACGGGCACCGATCTGGCCACGGCGGACGTGGCGCGGATCCTGGCGGGCTGGCAGCACACCGCTGTGGCCAACGAGTTGCTCGGTGGGATCGAGGCCCCCGAGGCACCGGATCCCGAGTGGTGGCGGGCGGTGGCCGCGGTGGCTTATGCCGATCGTCGCTTCGAGCAGGCCGAGCACGCCTATCGGAAGTTGCTCGAGGTCGCGCCCTCCGATGATTCCGCCCTCAACGACCTGGGCTACCTGCTGGCCGAGCAGGGACGTGAGCTGGAAGAGGCGGTGAGCCTTTGCCGGCGGGCCCTGGCCCTGCGGCCCGACGAGCCGGCCTATCTCGATTCCCTGGGTTGGGCGTTGCACCGTGCCGGACGCAGTCGGGAGGCCCTCGAAGTGCTTTCCCGAGCGGTCTACGGCAGTGGCGAGAACTCCGATCCGGTGATGCGTGGGCATCTCGGCGACGTGTTCATCGCCCTCGGTCAGGTGGAGCGGGCCGTCTCCGAGTGGGAGGCCGCCCTGGGCCTGTCCGACGCCGAAGACGAGAGCCTCCGAGCCCGGATTCGGCGTGCCCGGGAACTGGCGGCGCCGGAGGGGCAGTGAGGCGAACGGTGGCGGGGCTCCTGGTCCTGCTGCTGGGAGCCGTCGGTTGTGCGGGCACGCGGCGGCCGCTCCCTGCGGATCCCGCCGTTGTGGCGTGCACGGACTACCGCCTGCGGGCCCGCTGGCAGGCTCCTCCGGGAGAGAGATCGGCCTCCGCGCGCATAGCTCTGCGCCACTGTCCGGAGCAGGGCTTCGCCTTCGAAGTGCGCGGCCGGGTCGGAGGCCCGGTACTCGCCGGCGCTGCGGGAGACGGTCGGCTGCGGCTGCTCTTCCCCAGGCGGCGTGAGGTGATCGACGGGCCGGACAGCCAGGTCGAGTGGAAGCGCTGGACGGGGTTGCCTCTCAGCGGTTCCCTGCTCGAGGGATTGCTGCGGGGGGAGCAGACGGCCTTGCCCGGCTCGTGGCGCCGTGTGACCCCCAGTGACGCGGATCTGGAAGTGGTTTCCGCCGATGGTGGCCGACTGCGGTTGTGGAAGATCCGGCAGGCCCCGGCTCGCCAAGGTTTCCAGTGGCCCGCGGCTCCCGCCGGCTGGCGCCGGATCGACAGCTCCGATCTGCCGTCGGCTGGAGGGAGCGATCCGTGAGCCGGCGGATCGATGTGCGGGCTTTCGCGAAGATCAACTGGGTGCTCGATCTGATCGGGCCCCGGGACGACGGCTACACCGAAATCGCCACGATTTTTCAGACCATCGCCCTGGCCGATCGCGTCGGGCTGGTGCTGCGGGAAGGTCGGGGGCCGGCGGTCACCCTGCGGGTCTCGGGCCGGTCGATCGACGCTCCACCCGAGCGGAACCTGGCCGTGCGCGCGGCCCACGCCTGGCTGGAGGCGAGCGGACGGCCGGACGCCATCGAGA
>JALTMS010000152.1 GCA_027001345.1 Acidobacteriota bacterium
TCCCGGGGCGCCTTGCCGCTGGTGGTCAGGCGCCGGGGCTTGCGGCCCCGCCAGTCGCTGACGAAGATGTCGCGCCCCTTCTCGTTGACTGCGGTGAAGACCAGGTGCCGCCCGTCGGGGCTCAGCAGCGCCTCGCCCTCGTCGCCGGGCAGGCGGGTCAGGGCTTCGGCTCGCCGCCAGAGATCGTCGAAGTCGATTTCGACCCGCGGTGCGTCGTCGCCGGGCCCGGTGGTCGGTGTCTGCCGGTCTTTCCCCTTTTTCCTCTTTTCCCTGGCCGATTTTTCGACGGCCTTCTCGGCGTCGCCTCCCTTTTTCTTCTTCTTTTCCGCCTGCCACAAGGCCAGCCACTGTTCGGCGCTGCGCTCGGCGTCTTCTCGGCGCAGCCAGACGCTCCAGACGTCCAGAGTGTCGGCGTGGCGCCGGGAGAGCCAGGTCAGCCGCCGGCCGTCCCGGGACCAGCGGGGCGCCGTGTCGATGTCCGGGTGGCGGCTGACGTTGTAGGGCTCGCCGCCTGCCGCGGGCACGATCCACACCTCGCTGTTGTATTCCACGTCGTTGGTCGCATAAGCCAGCCAGCGGGAGTCGGGAGACCAGCGAAACTCAGCCGGCGACCAGTGCTGGTGGATCAGGGTCTGATCACCACTGTCCAGATCTCGCAGCAGCAGGTCACCCTTGCCTCGCAGGTAGGCCAGATGCCGGCCGTCGGGAGAGATGCGAGCGGCGTGCTCCTCGGCGGGACCGGCGACCACCGCCTCGGCACTGAAGGCCAGGCTCTCGAGCCAGCCGGTCTTCGCGTCGGCGGGTCTGAGACGGTAGATGTCGTCGTTGCCCTGGCGGTCGGAAGTGACCCACAGGGACTTCGAGTCGGGATGCCAGAGCAGGTCCTTTTCCCGCTGTGGGGTGCGTGTGACCCGGACCGTGGGGGCTGCTGCCACCTGCTGGTCTTTCTTCGAGCGGATGCCGGTGACGAAGACCTCTCCGTGGACGATGAATGCCGCCAGCTTGCCGTCGGGGGAGACGACCAGCTCCTCGGCGCCGGAGCGGGCGCGGCGCTCCTCGACCGGTGGCCGGCTCCAGTCCGGTGCGACTTCGATGGCTACCCGGCGTTGCTCCCCGTCCGACGGTCGCAGCAGGCGGATCTCCTCGCCGACCTCGAAGGCCACCAGGCTGCCGTCGGCCGAGATCCGTGGAAAGCGTACGTCCGTCTGATCGAAGGATGTCAACTGTGTGACCTCGCCGGTGCCGATATCCAGCCGGAAGAGATTCTTGCGGCCGCTGCGGGAGGAAAGAAAGATCAGGGTGTCGGCATCGACCCACAGGGGATGATCGTCGTCACCGTCGAAATCGGTCATCGCCTCGAGGCTGCCGTCGGCTCGGCGCAGCCAGATTTCCCGGTTCGCCGATCCGCGGTAACCCCGGCGCCACCAGTAAGTGCCGCCCCGCACGAAAGCCAGTCGCTGGCCGTCGGGGGAGTAGGCGGCATTGTCTCCCAGGGCGTGCTGCTCGAGCGCCGGCGTCGAACCATCGACCCAGACCCGGTAGAGCGCCGGAGCCCTGCGGATCGACAGGTCGCGACGGGAGACGAAGAGCACCTCCCGGCCGCTGGGGGCGAAGTCCACGGGGCGGTCATCAGTCGAGGCGAAGGTCAGTCGCCGCGGTGGAGTCGAGCCATCGTAGGGCAGTACGAAGACGTCGCCGTTGCCGTAGCGCCAGGACTCGAAAGCGATCAGGCTCCCGTCGGGAGACCACACGGGAAAGCGGTCGGCGGCGGGATGGGCGGTCAGCCGCCGGGCCTCGCCTCCCTGGGCCGGTACGAGCCAGATGTCTCCCTGCCAGGAAAAAGCGATCTCGCTGCCATCGGGGGAGGGAGCGGGGTGGCGGGGAAGCCGGGCCTCGAGACCCGCGGCGGGCCAGCAGGTGGCCAGGGCCAGGAGCAGGATGGAGGAGACGGCAGCAGTACGCATGAGGGTCCTCGAGAAAGGTGGGAAGCGCGGCGGCGGACGCTCAACCCGGCGGGTGGGAATGGTGCTCGGACTCGGCAGCGGCGCAGCCCTCGCAGTGGGTCGAGGGGAAACGCTCGCCGGTGGGGGTCACCCCCCACTTCCAGATCGGCACGCGCCGCTTGAGTTCCCGGACGAACCAGGCCAGGGCCTCGATGCCTTCGGCCCGGTGTTTCGAGCGCAGCACGACCCGCACCGAGCTTTCCCCCACCGGCACGTCGCCGACTCGATGCAGGCAGATCAGGTCGAGCAGGGCGAAGCGCTCGGCTGTCTGTTCGGCCAGACGCTGGAGTTCGCGCTGGGCCATGCCCTCGTAGTGCTCGTAGAAGAGCGCGGCGATCGGTCGCTGCTTTTCGGTGTCCCGCACCCGGCCGTGGAAGACGATCTCCGAGCCGCATCCGCCGGGCGCGGGGCGCTCTTCGAAGACGGGGAGGGGGCCGTCGAGCACGGCGACGCGGATCACTCCTCAGCCTCCCTGTACCGGGGGGATCAGGGCCACCTCGTCACCGGCGCTGAGGGTCGCGCTGGCTTCGGAGAACTCGCCGTTGAGGGCCATCCGAAAGGGCAGCCCCTCGAGCTTGCCCGCGGCTCGCTCGAGAATCCGCTCCGAGGCCTGGCCGAGGGTGCTGCCTGCGGGTAGCTCGAGATCGAAGGCGTCGGTGCCCAGTTCGTAGCGCAGGTGGGAAAAGCAGCGCACCCGCACGCGGATCGTGGTCGGTTCCATGGGGTGGGATCTCCGCTCGGGGCTCGCCACGGGCCCCGGCGGCAGATTGTAGCAGCCGAGCCCGCCGGTGGGCTGCTCCCGGGCCCCGACTTGTGCCCGGCTCGACTTTCGGGCAGGATACGGGCCGCGAGCGGCTGGCTGTGCCGCCGGAGTTCCGCCCCGGTGACCGGGGCAGAGAGGTGAGTGTCATGGCGAAGAAAGGTCACCGGGTCAACGTGATCCTCGAGTGCACCGAGGCGCGGAAGCTGGGCAAGTCCCCCTCCCGATACGTGACGACCAAGAACAAGCAGAACGTCTCCGGACGGCTGGAACTCAAGAAGTACAACCCGGCTCTCGGCCGTCACACGGTTCACAAGGAAATCCGCTGATTTCACCTCCTCCGGGCCCGGCCCCTCCGGTTCACCGGGGGGGAGATCTTGGTCTGTCCGCTGGCCGGTTCGCTCTTCGTGGCTGGCAGTTCTGGTTGCCTTCTCGATTCCAGCAGCGTAAAAGCTGAGCAGTGGCTGAGGTTGCGCCCGCCGCGCCTTTCCTCGATGGAAGGGCGCCCGGCACCGGTGAGGGAGAACCGCGGTGCCTCGGCCGGGAGGATCGGCATGGGAGGATCGAGGGGCGCTCCCGGCAGGGAGCTGGGGCCTTGGCGTCGGCGTCTGGAAGCGGTGGGGATCTCTCTGCTCGGGGCAGTGGTGATGTGGGTCGGCGCCCGTTTCGAGGCCACAGGACCCCTGGTCGGTGTCGGCTTCACCCTGGTGCTGGTGCCTTCCCTGGTCGAGCGTTGGCGCGCTCCGCTGTGGGGCTTCGTTCCGGGCGCGATGCTCTACGCGACGGTGATCAACATCACCCTGGCCCAGTTCGCCTGGTACGCCCCCTTGCTGGTCGTGCCCTTGCTGGGCTGGCACTACGTGCTGATGCCGCTGCTGACCCGCAGCCTGGCGGTGGTCACCCGGGGGCCGGCGTGGTTCGTGCTGCCGCTCGCCCTGGGGGCCGAGGAGTGGATCCGGCCTCACCTGGGCTTGGGCAACTACAGCATGTACAAGACCGGCACGTTTCTCTACCAGTGGCCCGTGCTGATCCAGGTCGCCGAGGTGATCGGTGCTCTGGGCCTGACGGTGCTCTACGCCGTGGTGCTCGGGGCCGGAGTGGAGTGGCTCCGCCTGCTTTTCGATGGATCGGTCTCCACTTCCCGCCGGCGAGTCCTGGTCGGGGGTGTTCTCGCGACGGCGATCGTGGTGAGTGTCAGCGGCTACGGGGTGTGGCGCCTCGAGACCCTGGAGAAGCTGCCCGGGCCCCGCCTGGCCCTGGTGCAGCCGAGCCAGGACCACGGCTTCGACCTGACTCCCCGGGTCGTGCAGGTGCAGCAGTCGATGACGGCGACGATGATTCCTGCCGGCGCTGTGGATATGCTGGTCTGGCCGGAGAACGCGATTCTCACGCCTTACGAGCTGTCTCAGACCTACCAGGACGTGGTGAGCTGGCTGGTGCGGACCAAGGGCGCGCCCCTGCTTTTCGGCACTCAGGCGATGGACCGGGATGGTCGCCCCGCCGCGCTGGCTCTGCTGGCGGACGAGCAGGGGGAGGTCGTCGGGCGCTACCGCAAGATGGTGCTCTTTCCCTTCACCGAACGGCGCATCCTGCCCTGGCTCGAGAGCGTGCTGCCGGCTGTTTCTAACGCCATCGTCGATCTGACGCGCAAGGCATGGGGTTCGGCGGCGGACGGGCGGGCAGGGGAGAGCGTGGATCTGATCTCCCTGGAGGCTGCGGGCGAGAGGTGGTTGTTCTGGACCCCCTTGTGCTACGACAGTTGCTTTGCCGATTATGCGCGGCAAGCGGCGGCCCAAGGCGCTCGCTTCTTCGTCAACCTCACCTCCGAAGGTTGGAACGGCTGGGGCATCGCCCACAACCAGATGGCCGCCAACGTGCTGCGAGCGGTGGAGAACCGGGTCGGCGTGGCCCGGGTGGGCAACACCGGCGTGTCCTGTTTCATTGGTCCGGACGGCCGCGCCGAGCAGTTCCTCGTCGGCCGCAAGGGCCGCCTCTACCTCGACCAGGGAGTGCTGGTCGAGCGGGTCAGCGTGGCCGCCGGAGGGCTGACCTTCTACACCCGCTGGGGGAGCGTGCTCGATCCCTTCTGGCCGTTGGCCTGGCTGCTGGCCACCGTTGCCGGGCTGGTGCTGCGTTTCGCCCGGCGGCGGCGCAAGCTGGTCGAGTCTCCTGTGCTATAAAGAGGGGCATGTCCGAGACGGTTTTCAGCAAGATCATCAGGGGTGAGATTCCCTGCCACCGGATCTACGAGGATGAGCACGTGCTCGCCTTCCTCGATGTCGGTCCCCTGAGCCCGGGCCACGCTCTGCTGATTCCCAAGGAGCCTGCTGAGACCCTCGATCAGCTCTCCGACGAGGCGGGGGCGGCCCTCGGCCGGGTGTTGCCGCGCCTGTGCCGAGCGGTACGTGAGGTGACGGGAGTCAGCGCCTACAATGTGCTGCAAAACAACGGCCGGGAGGCGCACCAGGCGGTGTTCCACGTTCACTTCCACATCATCCCACGCTACCCCGATGGAAGGGGTCTGGGCATCGGATGGGAAGCCTCCGGCCTCGATCCGGCCGAGGGGCGGGAGCTGGCGCGACGCCTGGCGGCGGCGATGGAAGGCTGACTCGCCGCAGGTGCGGCCCCTCGAGAGATCGGCCCTCTGGACAGTGGTTGTTCGACTTGGGACTTGTCGCGGCCCACTGAGGCGCGCGGCGGGGGACGAATCATGGTGCGGGTAGACTCCGAGATCGGCCGTCTGCGGCGGGTGTTGCTCCACGAGCCGGGAATCGAGGTGGACCAGATGGTCCCCTCGATGATGGAGGAGCTGCTCTTCGACGACATCCTCTTCGGTGATCGGGCTCGCGAAGAGCATGCGCGCCTGCGTCGCGTGATGCGTCTGCTGGGCATCGAGCCGGTGGACGCAGGCCAACTGCTGGCCGAGGCCCTCGAGCAGCAGGAGGCCCGCGAGTGGCTGGTCGAGGTGATCTGCGACGACCTGCCCTATCGCTTGCGCGAGCCGATGCAGGCCGCCGGTGCGGAGGAACTGGCCAGGATGCTGGTGGAAGGTGTACGCGCGGAGCGGGGCGACACCTCCGGCCGGCTCTTCGACTTGCCGCCGCTGCCCAACTGGTGTTTCCAGCGCGACCCCCAGGTGATCGTCGGCCAGGGAGTGATCTTCTCGGCCATGGCGACTCCGGCGCGCTACCGCGAAGCCCTCCTGGCCCGGACCATCTTCCAGTTCCATCCCGAGTTGTCGGAGAGCGAGGTGCTCTTCGACCCCCTGCGGGTCGATGCGGCCGACCCCCTGTTTCTCGGTCTGCACCGGCCGCGGCTCGAGGGGGGAGACATTCTGGTGCTCTCCGAGCAGGTGCTGCTGGTCGGCGAGTCGGAGCGGAGCAACCAGGTGGGCCTGCACCGGCTGGCCCGCGCGCTGGCCCGGCGTGACGACGGGCCGCGCACCATGCTGGTCGTCAGCCTGCCTCGGCGACGGGCCTACATGCACCTCGATACACTCTTCACCATGGTCGATCGGGACCTTTGCCTGGTTCACGCTCCAGTGATCCTCGGCGAGGGACGGGAGGCTGCGGCGGTGGCCGAGATCGATCTCCATGCTCGGGATCTCAGCCCCCGCCCGGTGGGCGGCCTGCTCGCTGCGCTGGCTCGCCGGGGGCTCGAGCTGCGGGCGGTCGCCTGCGGCGGCGATGATCCGGTCGATCAGCAGCGCGAGCAGTGGACCGACGGGGCCAACTGCCTGGCCCTCGCTCCCGGGGTGATCACGCTCTACGAGCGCAACCGCCGCACCGCCGAGCAGCTCGATCGGCTCGGCCTGCGCATCGTCGGTGCCGAGGATCTGCTGCTCGGCCGCACCGAGCTGGATCTGGACTCTGGTGAGCGGGCCTGTGTGCTGCTGCCGAGTCACGAGATTTCCCGCGCGCGGGGGGGGCCTCGCTGCCTGACCCATCCTCTGCTGCGAGATCCGCTGCCCGGCTGAAGTCGGCAACGCCCGATGGTGGGGAAGGCGTAGTCGATCCGTCACTTTTCCGCGACAATGGGCTGTGCCGCAGGAGGGGGTGGCGAAGAGGAGATGTCATGGCGCGACCACCGCGGGTGCGCAATGTCCACGCGGGACTTCAGGAAGGGGTTTTCAAGCCCCAGGGCGTGCCCCTCGGCCAGCTCGAGCAGGTGCCGCTGACCCTCGACGGTCTCGAAGCCCTGCGGCTGGCCGACGTGGAGGGGCTCTATCAACAGGAAGCCGCTCGGCGGATGGGCGTGTCTCGGGCGACCTTCGCACGGGTGCTGGCGGAGGCGCGGGGCCGGGTCGCCCGGGCACTCGTCCGGCAGCACCCGTGCGAAG
>JALTMS010000153.1 GCA_027001345.1 Acidobacteriota bacterium
CTATGGGGAATGCCATGGTTCGTTGTACTTCCTGGGGCGCCGTCTCCACTTGCGGCCTCATTTGCGGCCCCGCTGTCGACGGCATTGCCTGGCGGTCACACGCACGCAGCTGAAGCAACAGCTGACGAACGGCGGAGGCAGCATTCGGATCCCGGCCGCTCTTTGCGGTGTTGTGGGTCTCAAGCCCACCTTCGGCAGGATGAGCGAGCGTGGCGCCGCTGCCCTTTGCTGGAGCGTGGCACACATCGGCCCCATCGGAGTCGGCGTCTCCGATTGTGCCGTTGGCTACCTGCTGATGGCCGGGCCGGACGAGGGAGATCCGAACACCCTCGGCCAGCCTCCCGTGCACCTGGAGGGATACGGTTCGCAGTCGCTGGAAGGCGTCAGGATCGGGGTGGTGCCGGAGTGGTTCGAGTCCGCCGACGAGGCGGTGGTGAGAACGTGTTCCGGGGCGCTGGACGGGTTCAAGGACGCTGGCGCCGAGATCGTCGAGATAGACATACCGTCGTTGGAGCTGGTGAGGCCGGCGCACCTGGTGATAATCGTGTCTGAAATGGCCTCGGCGCAGTTGCAGTACTGGCGTCACCACCGCCGCGAATACGCCGCCGAGACCAGGATGAACCTCGCGCTGGCAAGACGCCTGCACGCCTACGACTACATACAGGCACAAAGGGCGCGCCTCGAGATCTGCTCGGACTTCGCAAAGGTATTCGCCTCGGTCGATCTGTTGGCTACTCCCGCCACGGGCTGTACGGCTCCGCGGATCAGGAAAGATGCCTTGAAAAACGGAGAATCCGATCTGGCGACCACGGAGCGGATAATGCGGTTTGCCCCTGCCGCCAACCTGACCGGCCTGCCGGCCATAAGCTTCCCGGCCGGGTACGACGAAGATGGAATGCCCGTGGGGCTTCAGTTGATGGCCCGCGCCTTCGAGGAACACCTGCTTCTTCGCGCTGCAAGGCTTGCCGAAGACATCGTCGAGCGCAGGCAGCCGCGGATCTACCGGTCGCTGCTCGGCTGACGGCACGGTGGTGCACGGCACTACGTCGCACGGTGAAAGGGCAGGGATGCACTGCACGGGTGCGTACTGGCCGGCTTTGAAAGCGGGAAAAGGAAGAAATCACCAGCCGTTTGCGCGTCGGTGTCCGCTTGGATAGAATTCGGTCGATTGCGGAAAGGATGGCGACATGAACAAGACACCCAATGGTTCGCTTCGTGCCCTGGCTCTGGTTGTCGTCGTGTTTGCGGGCGGGCCCGCGGGCGCGGGACAAAGCATGACCGAAAGACTTCTGGACGAGCTGACCCGCGACAGCTACAAACCCCCGTCGGCTGAGGAGTGGAAAGCCGCGGGTCTACGCCCCGAAGACCTGGCCACGGCCCACCGCTACCACGTGACCATAGATGAATGGAAAAAGATGGAGCGAACCCGCAAGGCCTACCAGATAGCCGGTTGGAGCTGTATCGGCATCGCCTTGCTGGCACCGGCAATCGAGGCCACGCTGCGTTGGGGGGCGGGGATACCCTTCACAGGCCATCCCAACACCGAGGTATTCATAGTCTCCAACGTTGCGGTGGGCGCCACGCTGATAACAGGTATCGTGCTGGTGCTCACCGCTCCCGAGCCGGGCGATTTCGTAAAGCGCTGGGAGCGGTGAGCACC
>JALTMS010000154.1 GCA_027001345.1 Acidobacteriota bacterium
TCTTGAAAGCCGTGTGAATCGTCCGTCCCTCGGAGACCACAGCCTTGAGTTCCGACTGGACGATGGCTCGCTGGAGCAAGGGAATGGCAATCGCACTGAGGACGCCGATGATCCCCGTGACCATCAGCAGCTCGAGCAGGGTGAAGCCCCGCTCCCCCGCCGGAGATCGTCTCCCGGGGGCCGATCTTCCTCGACATGCGGCCCGGTGGCCGTCGCAGCTCATCTTCGCCAGACTCCAAGCTCCCCAATTTCAAGTTAGGTAGCGGGATCGGGAAGGTCAACGGTTGCCCGCGCTTTTCATTTTTCCTTGCCGACATGCAGCTCCCTGCCCACACTGGGGAGCGATCAACGACGGAGAATGCCGGTCATGCCCGAACTGCCCGAGGTGGAAACTGTGGTCCGCCAGCTTCGACCAAAGGTCACCGGTCAGCACCTCGAAAGGTTGCTCGTGTTCGATGGGCTTCTCCGGCCCGGCCGGGCCCCCGCCCCGGCACAGCGGCGGATCCATCGTGTCGAGCGGATGGGCAAGCAGATCGTCTTCAGCTTCGGCCCAGGTCGCCCCTCGGGCCGACCACCGCGGGCCTGGCTGGCCTGCCACCTGCGAATGACAGGGCGCCTGATCTGGCAGGCCCGGCAGCGCGACGCTCAGCCCGATCTGCGAGCGCGGCTGGTTCTCGACCGGGGCGTCGTGGACTTCATCGACACCCGACGTTTCGGCACCCTGCGCTGGCTGCGCCGAATCGAGGAGATCCAGCCCCAGGGGCTCGATCCCATGACCCCCGACTTCACCGTCTCGGCCCTCGAGGGGCTCCTGGCCGGCAGCCGGCAGGAAGTGAAGGTCTGGCTACTGCGCCAGGATCGCCTCGTGGGACTGGGGAACATCTACGCCAGCGAGATCCTCCACCGGGCGGGTCTGGCGCCGCGGCGGCGGGCGGGCCACCTCGGCAAGGCCGAAACCCGGCGCCTGTTCGAGGCGATCGGCAGCGTGTTGAGCGAGGCGATCACCAACTGCGGCACCACGTTCTCCGACTTTCGGGACGCCCGCGGCGAACTCGGCGCCTATCAGCAGATGCTCGCCGTCTACGGCCGGGAAGGTCAGCGCTGTCGGCGATGCCGGCAGGGAGAGATTCGGCGCGTGGTGCAGCAGCAGCGAAGCACCTTCTACTGCCCTACTTGCCAGACCCGCCGCTGGTGGCGGACGGCGCCGGGGGAGGCGCCGGGGGAGGCCCTGCGGATGAGATGAACCGAAAAAACAGGAAGGCCGGGCGATTTCGCCCGGCCCGAGAAACGAGAAGCTCTAGCGTGCTCTCTTTGCCCTGCTTGCCTGCCCTACTTATAGCAAGCCAAATGCCAACACTGGGGGAATCAACAAAGCCTTTCTGATCAACCAGATGCACCCATCTCGGCGAGTAGCTCGGCAGGGATCTTCTCAGTCTGCGAGGACGTCGGACAGGGGTTTTCTCAATCTGAGAAGAACTCGATGTGAAAAACCGCCCGGCGCGAACCACGTGCGGAGACCTTCGCCCCTTGCGCGGTCGGCCCGGGAACCTGCTTTCCGAATCAAAACGATGTAATTGAGGCAAATATGAACGAATCTCGCACAGGACGAATTCTACTCGAATCGCTGACTTTTTTTCTTACACCCGCGGATCATCAGCG
>JALTMS010000155.1 GCA_027001345.1 Acidobacteriota bacterium
GCTCGCCACGATGCTCATCGTGCGCATCGTCCTCGACGCCATCGCTTCCTCGCCGCTGGGTCACCTTCCGGGCCTGACGATGCTCACCCACGCGCTCGAACCGCCCCTGACCTACGCGGTCGTGGGGCTGCTCGGCGCCGCGGTGCTCAAGTGGCTTCCAATGGCCGAGATGCGCTGGCGGGCAGCGCTCGCGGGAGGGCTCGCGACCGCCTTGCTCCAAGCGCTGATCACCCTGCCGTTGGGCACGCTCATCGGGAAGATGGGTGTCGGGAGCCTCTACGGCGCAGCGGGTAGCCTCGTGGTCGTCCTCTACTGGGGCTACCTCGCCTCGATGGCCTTCTTCTTCGGGGTCGAGGTGGCTCGCGCCACCGCCGAACTCCGCCACGGCGGCCTGCGCCCGCGCCCCTGGGCCGTGCGGCTGGTCGAGGTGGCCGATGGCGAACCGGAAGGGCCGGATTGCCCCGCCGGGCCGCGCGAGGCGCCCCGAGCCGCGGCCGGAAACGGCTGCGCCGAAAACGACCCGGGGTCGCGAAAAGTGAAGCAGTAGCGGGGTGTTGGGGTGCGCGACGAGGCCGCGGGCAGTGCGCGGTCAGTGGAGCTTGGGGGTGCCGGAGCGCGAGGGCGTGGTGGCCGAGGCGCCTTCGTCCCCCTCGGGCGGCGCCGGCCCCTGGTGTTCGTCGCCATCGGGTCGATGGCGCTCGGGCAGGGTGAGGGTCAGCTCGATGCGCTGCGTTTGCCCGGGCTTGGGCTCGATGCGCTGTGAGGCCTCGGCCAACAGGGGGTGCCAAGCGTGGATGGTGATCTCGTCCCCTTCGGTGGGCACCCGCTCGATGCGGAAGGTACCGTCCGGCTTCGTGACGGCGAAGACGGGGTGGTGCTGGACGATCACGCCCGTCCATCCGCACGGGACGTTGAAGCCGCAGTACAGCGTCGTGACGCCACCCTGCGGCAGCGGAAAGGTGCGCGACTGGCCCTTGGGCAACGCCTGCAGGAAGGGGCTCGGACCGAGGGTGGGCAGGAAGGGATAGTCGCTCTCGTTGACGACCTGCACCTCGTCGCCGACCCGGGCCGCGATCAAAGTGGGCTCGAGCCGGCAGTTGCGAATGACCACGCGGTGGGTCTGCTTGCCGGCCGGCGGCGACTTGCGGAAGCCGACCACGCTGACGAGCACGGGAGCGAGCGCCCGGTCGTCGCTCACCTTCAGCGGACGAAGCTGGTCGTCGCTCCAGGGCGGGCACTCCTCGGGCATCTGCTCGGGGGGCGCCTCCTTCGGCAGCCCGACGGCCTGGTAGGAGAGGCGTGGCAGCCGCTCGACCTCATCGGCCAGACGAACCCGGCCCACGACCACCGCGTACTGCCGATCATCCCTCGACGTCTCCGCGGTCGCCGACGAGGCCCCCTTCTTCCCCGAAGCAGTAGGCGCCTCGTCGCCCTTGTTCTCCCCGCTGGCAGCCTTCTCCGCCTTGGTCGGCGCCGCGCGCTCGGAACCACAAGCCGACCCGGTCAGCAACAGCACGGCGAGTGCGAAGCCTGTGACGAGGCGAGGAGTCCCATGAAACATGGAGGGGATTCTATCGTTCCCTCGGCTCGCCGCCAGCACGAACTCCGTCAGGCCCCGCTCCCACGACCCGCGTGACGAGGGTCGGAACCCTGGTCG
>JALTMS010000156.1 GCA_027001345.1 Acidobacteriota bacterium
CGGGAGCGCCGCTCAGGGGGAGACTTCTATTCCTGCGGACCCCTCCAGGACCTTCTCGTTGCCTTGCTCGGACGAGCAGCCGGCGAGGAAGGTCAGGCGGGTGTCTGAGATCGGGCCTCCGGCAGGAGTCGAGGGAAGCTCGTCGCGAAATGCGGTGCAGGTTCCAGCGCGGATGGCACTTTCCGACACCCGCGAAGGAAGGGCCTGCTCTCCGATCTGGAACCGGCGCAGCGTCGTGCAGGAGTACTTCGCCTCGCCGGTGGAGCAGAGGAAGGTGCCCATGGCCGGAGCCCGCCCATCGCCCCGTGCGATTTCATTCTGCGATGGATCGTCCTTCTCACCCTCGAAAGACAGCACCCTCGTGGAACTCCCCGCCGCCTCGAAAAACGGACCGAGCAGAATCAGGTCGTCGGCTCCGCTGTCGAGGGGCAGAGACAGGCGCGCGCCACCGAAGGAGCGCCCGGGAACGTCACCCACGTAGGCCCGCAGGGTGTAGTGTCCAGCGCGCAACGCGAGGCGACCGTGCAGCCGGACGACCCCCCGCGAGGCTTGCCCGCGCCGGGTCCTGAGCTGAGCGAAGCGCTCCCACTGCTCGATGAGATCGTCGTCGTCGCGCACCACGACAAGGCCGGCGCCGAAGTCCGCGCATCTCCTTCCCTCGCAGGGTTGCCAGAAGAGGCTGGCAGCGGGAAAGGACAACTCCACGTCGACGATCCAGCGCTTGCCCTTTTTCCCGTGGGGAACGAGGGCGAGGGTGACGGGCAGGTCCGTTCCCGTTTCGGGATACAGGAGTACGTCCCGGGCGCGGCGCTGCCAGCGCTCCTGCTCGGAGAGAAAACGAACTCGTATCACCTGGGGTTCGACGCGACCAGGCGCCTGGATGCGTGCGTAGTAGACCCGGTCACTGCGTCTGCCCGGCGGACGGATCGCCACCCGATAGAGGCAGGAGTCCCGGCCGATGCTGGCCAGAAAGTCGTCCACGTCGTCGTATGAACGATTATGTCGGCCTCCCGTCAGCTCGCCGTAGTTGGCTCCGAGGTTGGTCACGAAGAGGCCGTCTTCCGTCATCGACGATCCCACGTTGGCGGTGTGGATGACCGTGCGTGATTCGGTGGCGGAGGCTGCGATCGCGTCGAGTTTCGTCAACTGGCCGCTGTCGTTGAAGGTCCAGACGCCAAAGAGGCGATGGGGCAGCAGTACGCCGGTGTCGTGGAAAAGCAGCAGGGCCTTGCGCCCGGGCAGTCCGTGGAGCATTTCCACGACCGCATGGAAGGACGAGGCCGAGATGCGGGCATGATCGAGTTCAGCGTTGGCGTGGGCAATGCAAA
Organism: Acidobacteriota bacterium; assembly: GCA_027001345.1. GTDB lineage: Bacteria > Acidobacteriota > Polarisedimenticolia > J045 > J045 > JALTMS01. Next base: position 1,329 of record JALTMS010000156.1, read on the forward strand.
TCCGGCAGTCGCAATCGTTCACGGTGGGGCAGCGGCTGCGACAGGCGTTGCATTCGTCGAGGCGACGTTGCCTCTGGGAGGGAAAGACATCGATGAAGCCGGGGTCTTCGTAGGCTGCTTCGAGCAGGTCGATCAGCTTGCCGGTATCCTCCGTCATGGGTGAGAGCAGCTTCATGCCCGTGGGGCCGTTGGCCACCAGCATGACCCTGGCCCCAGGAGGTTTCGACTGCTCGAGCCAGCCGATCGCCGCGTCGGTTGCACGGCCTCGGCCCTGGAGGGTGAGCTGCGAGTAATCCATGTAGATCACGAAGCTGATCGGGTCCTCAAC
>JALTMS010000157.1 GCA_027001345.1 Acidobacteriota bacterium
CATCGTGAAAAAGAAACGGATGCCCAGGTCGAGCACGGGCAGGCGTTCCACCCGGTGCTGACCCGGTGGCAGGTCCGGTTCCGGCGCCGATGCGGCGCGGGGCGCGCCCCGGCGCGCGAGCCGGACCTTGGCATCGACGAAGCGCTTGAAGTCGGGCATGGGCTGAAGCCTGTCTGTCGTCGGGAGCCACCCGGGCCCGCCAGTGGCCCCGAATCCGGCCGCAAAGCATAGCACGGCCAGGCGTGCACCGTGCCCGGCGCCGCCTTCAGAAGCCCCTCAGAAGCCGTAACCGAAGGCCTCGCGGAAGCGCTCCTCGAACTCCTCGCGCTCGAAGCGGTGGTTCTGGGTCCCGTGATGCTCGATCTTGATCGCCCCCATGAGCCCGGCGACGCGGCCGGCGGTCTCCCAGTCCATCTCCCGTTCCAGGGCGAAGAGCAGACCCGCGCGATAGGCGTCTCCGCAGCCGGTGGGGTCCTGCACCACCCGCGCCGGCGCCGGGGGCACGTCGATGCGATGCTGCCGGGTGTAGATGTGGGAACCGTGGGGGCCGAGGGTGACGATCAGCGCCTCCACGCGCTCGGCGATCTCATGGGGGGAAAGCCCGGTCCGCTCCTGCAGCAGCTCCGACTCGTAGTCGTTGACCGTGATCCAGGTCGCCTGCTCGATGAACTGCAGCAGCTCGCTGCCATCGAACATGGGCAGCCCCTGGCCGGGATCGAAGACGAAGGGGATCCCGGCCTCGGCGAACTGCTCCGCGTGCAGGATCATGCCTTCACGCCCGTCCGGTGACACCATCCCGATCCGGATTCCGGCATCGGTGGGGACGGCGATCTCGTGGGCCAGGGACATGGCCCCCGGGTGGAAGGCGGTGATCTGGTTGTCGTCCTCGTCGGTGGTGATGTAGGCCTGGGCCGTGTAGGCCTCGTCGAAACTGCGAATGTAGCGCCGGTCGATGCCGCAGCGGTCCATCCAGTCCGCATAGGGAGCAAAGTCGTGGCCCACGGCCCCCATGGGCAGACCGTCGCCGCCCAGCAGCGACAGGCTGTAGGCGATGTTGCCGGCGCAGCCACCGAACTCCCGGCGCAGCTCGGGAACCAGGAAGGACACGTTGAGGATGTGGACCTTGTCCGGCAGGATGTGATTCCTGAAGCGATCGTGGAAGACCATGATCGTGTCGTAGGCAAGGGATCCGCAAACCAGTGCTGTCATCGTCGTCTACTCTTTGCAGGATTGAACGGCCCGGAGATCCCCGCGGTCTCCGGCAGACTTCTCCCTCCCGGGCGCGAATCGATGGCGCAAGCGATCGATCCGTCGCAGCCGCACGCGGACCTGCGCCGGGTCCGGGGCGTCGAAAGAGGTCCGGGTCGCCTTTTTCGACATCCAGCTAAGGTCCGCCGAACAGCACCAGACCCCAGCACAGGGCCGCGATCACCAGGGCCACCAGCACCGCCGCGGAGCCCATGTCCTTGGCCCGCCCGGAGAGCGGATGGGGCTCGTCGCCGATGCGGTCCACGACTGCCTCCAGCGCGGAATTGAGCAGCTCGGTCACCAGCACCAGCAGCAGGCTGGCGATCAGCAGCGCCCGCTCCG
>JALTMS010000158.1:0-812 GCA_027001345.1 Acidobacteriota bacterium
CTTGGGCTTGGGACGGGGCGCCTCGCTCACGGATGCGGCCTCGGGCTCGGCGGACGTGGGACCTGGCTCGGACGCGGCCTCGCCTTCGAGCTCGGGCACCGCCTCTGCCACCTCGGGCGGAACGTCACGCGCCGCCCGAACACCGCTGTAGACGCCTATCCCGAAGCCCAACGAGCCGCCGGCCAACAGCCCCAGGAGCAAGGCACCTGCGGCCACGCCCCCCACGGGCATGACGATGCGCACGTTGGGCAAGGCATGGCGGCGGGTCTCCTCTATCTCGAAGGCCGCCTGATCGGCGACAAGCTCGTCGTGCTCACGCTCGTCGCCAGAGGCTCGAGAGGCTTCAGACTTCTCGGAGGTCATCATGGCGGGAGGGTATAGCGAAACTCACCGCGTCGCGCCAGCACCCTGGGGTCCTCGCGCTGCTCTTGCCAAGCAAGCCACGGAGCGCCTATGGAGACCCCCTGGACATCCCTGGAGAAGGGAGCACCACCAATGCCCGTCATCCAACGCCTGCGCGCCTGGCTCGCCTACCGCCTGCGCCGCTGGCTCTGACCCCCCAAGGGAGGGCGGCGATCAGCGGGTGATGCGACCGCTGTGGAGGAAGTGGCCGCGCAGGAGGATGCTCTTGCCGGACATCTCGATGAAGCCGCGCTTGGCGAAGTCGTTGAGCGCCCGGGAGACCGTCTCGCGGCTGGTGCCGATCATGGCGGCGATGTCCTGCTGCGTGGGCCGCTCGCGGATGAGCACGCCCGTGTCGACCTCCTCGCCGTCGCGCTCGGCCAGCTCACGCAGGAGACGGGCCACTCGCC
>JALTMS010000158.1:822-1650 GCA_027001345.1 Acidobacteriota bacterium
GGGGCTGGGCGGCCTGGTGCTCTTTGGGGCGCTGTGCTTGCTCAGGCTCCAGCTGGCCGAGGAGCTCCGCCGCGACCTGGGCGCCGCGCTCGACGCGGGCATCGCGATGGGCTGGAGCTACGACATGGGGGTCATCGCGCTCTTCGGGGCTCTGGCCGCCCTCTTTCGGGCGCTCACCAGGCGGTCCGCTCTGTGGATCTTCGGCCCGGGGCTCCTCCTCGTCTGGCTGAGCGCCCTGGCCAACGTCCTGCACTTTCGCTTCTTTCAGCTTCGACTGGACTGGTGGGTGGTCGAGCTCCACTGGCGCGATCTCTTCACCGTGACCGACTCCGCCTCGGAGCTGGGCTGGACCTGGAAGATTGGCACGAGCGGCGCTCTCTTCATCCTCGCGGCCACGAGCGCCTCACTGGCCGCCTGGCTCGAGCGCGGGCGACGTTCGCACGGCCCCCAGCCTCGAGACGGGGGTCTTTCGGCCTGGATGCGGCGGCTCGCCCCTGCCTTCGGGCTCGCCCTCCTCGCCCTCGTGGGCCTGAGGCTGCCGGCCTGGCAGGCAACCTTTCGCATCACCGGCATGGTGCTCTCCGACCAGATCCTGAGGGTGTGGTGGTACGGGGCCACCACGCCGAAGATCCGCGCCGGAGCCCGGACCCACTGGCTCGCCGACCTCTCGGCCACCGAGGTCCAGAGCCTAGAGAGGCCCGCGGCCGCCCTCGCCGAGCTGCGCGAGGTTCGAGATCCCATGGTCGAGGCCGGCGAGGCCCCGGCCGCCACCGACGACCTCGTCCTCGAGCAGGGTCAGGATCTCCGCCCGGGACCCGACGCCTGGCC
>JALTMS010000159.1 GCA_027001345.1 Acidobacteriota bacterium
AGTACATCGTCCTGCGCCAGATCCCGGAAACGATGCACCCGGGCCTGGCGGTCGGCACCGACCGCCTGCTCGCCGAGCAGCGCCGCCAGCTCCCCGGCAGCTCGACGGCGCATCAGGTCCATCTGAAAGAAACGCTCCTGCCCGTGGATGAAGCCGGTGGCGAAGGCCAGGTCTTCCCGGTGCCGGCCGCTGATCGTCACCGTACCCAGGGCATCCCGCTCGAGCCAAACGGGCGCCCGCAGGCCCTGGATCTTCAGCACACCCTCGAGGCGCGGCAGACTGGCACGCAGGACCGCCGTGCCGGCCAGCACGACGAGCAGGCAGAGCAACAGCCCGGCTGCGAAAACCATCACCGCTGGGCGCCGCAGACGGGAAATCCGGGAAGACCTATTCGGCGACTCGGGGGGCACGCGGGATCTCCTCACCGCTCCGGCGGCGCCGGAGGGCGATCAAGGATACGATCTTTGGCTCCAGTCGAGCAGAGGGCAGGTCCGGGAGAAGGGGCATGATCGGCGTCGGGCGGCAAGGACCGCGAGGGCTGTGGACAGGAAAGACTCGCCCGCTGGGGCTGCTGCTACTGATCGCTGCCTTGAGCGGACCGCTTGCCGGCGCCGGGGAATCTCCCTCTCCTACCCCTGATCCCGCCGAGGCGACCGGGGGCGGGCCCCAGTGGAACGTGGTGACCGCCCTGGGAATGGTATCCGTCCAGGGCAACTCGCGCAGCACCAACCTCAGTCTGACCAGCCATGTCAGCGCCAAGTGGGCAGTGACCGAACTCGAACTCAAGCTGCGAGCGATTCGAGTCGAGACTTCACAGCGCAAGATCAGCGCCGATTTCACCGACCCGACCCAGCCAGTGCTCAACCTCGAACGCGATCGGGGCCTGACTACCGAGGAATACGGCGTGCGCACCCAGCTCAATCGCACCGTCAGCCGCCGGCTGGGCTGGTTCGTCTCGGGCAGTTGGGAGCAGAACCGACCAGCAGGCCTGTCGTCCCGTGCCGCAGTGGGCGGAGGTCTGTCCCTGCTGCTGATCGACGGGGGCGAGAGCAAGCCCAAAGACTCGCTCCGCTTCGAAGCCGGTTTCGACGGCACCCGAGAGGTCCCGGTCACCGGAGAGTCCAAGTCCTATTTCGGCACGCGGATGGCGATGAAATTCGGCCGAGCGCTGACCGCGACCACCGACTTCCACGGTTCGCTCGAGGTGCTCGAGAATCTCAACGACACCGAAGACCTGCGAGTCAACGCGGAGACCGCCGTGAGCACCTCGATCAACAACCACCTGGCGCTGAAGGTCTCCTACACCTTGAACTACGATCGGCAACCTCAGGTCAAGGTCTTTCCCAACCCCCAGGGCGACCTCGGCCCCGACGTGGTCTTCACCTTCGACGAGGTGGACACGGTGTTCTCCACCTCGCTGGTGATGAAGTGGTGAGGCCGGTTCAGCACTCCTCGGAGGGCCCCTCCGCTGGACGGTAGAGTGAGATCACTCGACCCTTGCGTTCGATGACTTCTGCACCCACTTCGCGAGCCAGGGCGGTGGCCACCTCCGCCGGCTCCAGCGGACAGGAGCGGCCGATGGCCACCTTGATCGCCTCCCGGGCACCGAGAGCTTGCTCGACCGAGACGATCACCTCCGGTTCGAGGCC
>JALTMS010000160.1:0-395 GCA_027001345.1 Acidobacteriota bacterium
AGAAGATAGAGGAGGGCGTAAGCATCCTGTCGAGGATAGGGGCCGTGGACAAGCCCCTCCTCGTGGCGGTCAACAAGGTGGACCTCCTGGAGCCGGGCGAGGCCGAGAGGAAGCTTAAGCTGGCCTGGGAGGCGTCCCGCGCGTCCACCACGATCATCACGGGACCCACGCCGCCGCGGCCTACTACGGGCTGCGCGAGGATTCGGCCGAGCCCTATCTCGTCGTCACCGCCGATGGCTCGGGCGACAACCTCTGCGCCAGCGTCCGCGTCTACGAGGCGGGCGAGGAGAGGGTCGTCGCCACGACCGGCTGGGACAGCTCGCTCGGGGCGCTCTACTCCTGGGTCACCTTCTTGATGGGGTTCGTGCCGCTCGAGCACGAGTACAAGCTGATGG
>JALTMS010000160.1:405-1644 GCA_027001345.1 Acidobacteriota bacterium
AGTGTGCGGGCGAGGTCCTGAGCGCCGCACAGTTCGTACTCGCGGCCGCCGAGCGGCTCCTCTTCGAGGCCCAGCTCGCCCTGGACGACGACCAGGCGGCCGAGGCGGCCCAGAAGGCCATGGGAGTCTTTCGAAAGTACCTCTGGCTCGACGACTCGGGCCTCGGGCTCGAGAAGCAGACCCGTCTTCGCACCAACGACCTGAACGAGGCCCTCAAGGAGGATCTCTGGGGCATGCGCTTCGACCACATCGCCGCCGGCCTCCAGCTCTTCACCGAGGAGCTGCTGGCCGCGTGGGTGGGCAACGCCGTGCGCACAACGGGCGTCCGCAAGGTCCTGGCTGCGGGCGGCGTGTTCATGAACGTCAAGGCCAACAAGCGCATCGCCTCCCTGCCCGAGGTCAAGCGGCGCACAGGTCTATCCTATCCCGCCGCTTCCGCCGGGATGGCCGTTCTGGAACAGCTCGACATCGCCAGCGAGATCACAGGACGCCGGAGAGATCGCCTCTTCATCTACAACCGCTACCTTGCCATTCTGGGCGAAGGGACGGAGCTGTGAGGATGCCCGATGCTTCCGATTGCGCCTTCGAGGAGGCAATCGAGTGCACACTGCTCCAGAACGGGCTCGATGCGTGTCTGGGAGCCGCGAGCCCCAGGTGTCAGGGTCGTTGTCGCCTGGGGTGAGGGCCGGGGGGCCTCGGCCCACCCGAAGGGGCGGAAGGCCCCGGAGGGAGGGCCGCTCCGATGGGGCGCGAATTGTAACGACTGATACCGGGGGCGAAGGAGACGCACTCGTCGTGATCAGGCAAGAGTCATGAATGGTGATCCTTTTCTTCTTGTCGTGTCGTTGCTCCTGGGAGCGCTTTTCGTTGCCCTGGCCGTTCCTCTCGTCCGGAGGAGGATACCTCCCAACCATTGGTATGGCTTGCGCGTTCCGGCGACGTTGGCCGACCGGCGTGTGTGGTACGAAGCCAACGCTCGGGCGGGTAGAGAACTCCTGGGCTTGGGTGTGCTCGTGATGGCGTTGGGAGTCTTGATCTATTGCATCCCAATGCCCTCCTGGCTCAGCGTGACCGTGTGGAGCGCATCGATTGCGGGCGGCGCGGTAGCTATTGCCGTTCGGGGCTGCTGCTTTGCGAATCGACTCCTTGAAGACCATGAGCGTGGGTCGGGTCCGGCGCCATCTGACAATGGCGACAGGCAGGGAACAGGTGGAAATGGAATGTGATCGGGATGGCAAT
>JALTMS010000161.1 GCA_027001345.1 Acidobacteriota bacterium
TAGAAGCCGCTGGGCAGCTTCTTGTAGGGGAACATCTTGCCGCCGTCCATGCCCAGCAGATCGGCGATCTCCTTGGCCTTGTCGATGACGATGTCCATGTCCGGCTTGCAGGGAACGGGGTTGCCGTGCTCGTCCTTGACCACCTCTCCGTTGACGGTCATCGCCGGCGCATCCTGGGTGCCGTCGCAGACGTAGATCCGCCGCTCGGAGTTGATGTAGACGCCGCCGCCCCACTCGCCCCAGGTCGCGGCGGGGAAGACCACGTCAGCGTAGAGCAGGTTCGGTGCGTGGCGGTAAATGTCCTGGGCGACGACGAAGCAACGCTCGAGAGCCGGCCGAACCAGGGTCTTGGTCTCGGGCAGATCGATGTGCGTGGCATAGATCAGGAACATCGCGTGCAGGTCGCCCTTCAGCGCCCGCTCCATCATGCCCACCGCATAACCCGGGTTGGACTGGGTCGCGACGTTGTCCAGCTTTTCCTTCGGAATGCCCCACTGCTCGGCCATCCAGCCACGGTGCTTTTCGTCCTTGATGCCGATGTTGAACGGCAGCCGGCCGGTCAAGCCGCCGGTCAGCCGCTCGCCCATCGCATTGGGCTGACCGGTCATCGAGAACGGACAGGCACCCGGACGACCGATGTTGCCCGTCAGCAGGTGCAGGTTGACGATGCTCCAGGTGTTGTGCTGACCGTGCATCGACTGGTTGTAGCCGATACCCCAGAAGGTCACCACACCGCCCCTTCCGCGGGCGTTGCCCTTGCGGGTCGCCTCGGCCCAGAGCGAGGCGATCTTGCGCACGAAGGAGGGCTCGAGGCCGGTCATGTAGCGGGTCTGTTCGGGGCTGTAGCGCCTCTTGACTCCGTCGATGTACTCCTTCCAGCCATCGACGTGCTCCTTGAGCAGGCTCCAGGCGATCACGTCCTTGTGCTCGGTGACCAGCACGTGGGCGATCGAGTTGAGAAACGCGATGTCGGCGTTGATCAGTTGGGCATGGTAGCTGTTCTTGGGATTGATACCCTCGAGCCCCTGCACCGTCGCCGTACGCCGCGGATCGACCACCATCGTCGCGATACCGGTCTTCTTCTTGTGATCCGCCACCCGCCAGAAGACGATCGGATGGGCTTCCCGGGGGTTGTGGCCCCAGAAGGAGATGAAGTCGGCCTCCTCGATGTCGTCGTAGCAACCGGGAGGGGTATCGGAGCCGAGGGACTTGATATAGCCGGTCACCGCGGAGGTCATGCACATCCGGGCATTGGCCTCCATGGTGTTGGAGCCGAGCACGCCCTTCATGAACTTGTTCTCGAGGTACTGGCCTTCGAGGGTCAACTGCCCCGAGCCGTAGAGTCCGACCGAGTTGCCGCCCTTGGCCTTGACGATCGCGGCGATCCGCTCGGCGGCGATCTTCGACGCCTCCTCGTACGTCACCTCCCGCCAGACCTCGTCGTCGAAACGACCCTTGGTCTTGGAGATCGATCCGGTCAGCGGATCGGTCATGTCCTTGCGCACCAGGCAGGCGGTGAGCCGATCGACGTACGTCGGTTCCCAGGCCGTCAGGCCCTTGATGCACTGGACGCCGGCGTTGACCGGACTCTGCTGATCGGGGACCATGCCGACGATCTTGCCGTCCTCGACCTGGATCCG
>JALTMS010000162.1 GCA_027001345.1 Acidobacteriota bacterium
GGAGGGAGGGTTTGCGGCTCTCCTCACATGTTCATGGGTTCAGCCGCCAGGATCATGGCGTCCAGCTAGGTCATCGGCAGCGCCCTGGCAGTTGATCGGTGCGGACTCGAGGTTGTCGAAACGAGCACGCGGCGAGAGATCGAGGGGGGGCAGATGGGAGGCGGGCCACCGCCCTGCGCGGATTCCGGCCCGACAGCTCGAGGATCGGAATCTACGCAAAGCACTGATCTGGCAGCAGCTACCTCTTCTTCGCCGAAGCGCTCACGGATGATCTGGGTCAGGCCAGACCCCTGTCGGCCAGTTCCTCCTCGTCGAAACCGAGGAAGTGCCCGATCTCGTGGAGCAGGGTCAGGCGAATCTCTTGCAGCAGGGTCTCGCGATCACCGCAAAAGCGTTCGAGATTGCGCTGGTAGATGAAGATCGTCGCCGGGACCTCGGGCAGATCCTCCTGGCCACGCTCGGCAAGGGGCACGCCGACGAACAGGCCGTAGAGGCAGGGATCGAGGGGAGGGTCGTAGGCCCGCAGATCGTCCTCTCGTGGCAGATCCTCGACCAGGATCGAGATGTTGACCATCTGCGCGCGCAGCTCGTCGGGCAGCTCCTCGAGAGCCGATGCGACCGCCGTGGCGAACTCCTCCCGGCTGATTCTCACCGGGCAGGGATAGGCATCGGGATCGATCTCGTGGGCCACGCGGAAGTAGCGCTCGGAGAGTTCGAACTGCCCCCGGCGCTCGAGACACAGCGCCATCCAGTAGGAGGCCTGGGGGTCGTGGGGCTCGAGTTCCAGTGCCTGGGAAAGCGCCGCCTCGGCTGCCGAGAATTCACATAGCTCGAACAGGCAGAGCCCCAGGTCCGCCAGAGCCGCCAGGTCCTCCGGCTCCTCGGCAAGCATCTCTGCCAGGCAACCAGCCGCCTCGTCATACCGCGCCTGTTCGATCAGGGCCGAAGAAAGCGCCCCCCGCGCCTCGTGGGAATCAGGGCGCAGCATCAGCGCCCGGCGAGCCTGGGCCTCAGCCTCGCCGAAGTCTTGCTGCTCGAGGGCTCCGTTGGCTCGCCGGAGGAGTTCGTCGTGATGGCGCCGCGGTCGCTGCATGGAGAGCGCACCCTGAACATCAGGAGGCAAAAGAACCTCACTCGGAGAATAGCAAACGCCACACCAACCTTCCATCAAACCGTGTTTTCGGGCAGTGCCGGTCCGGGAGCAGTAGAATGAGCCCATGACTAGATGGATCTCCTCGGTCGGCCTGTTTCTCTTCCTCGTTCCTCCCGCGCTCGCGGCTCCCCCCGAGCAGCCCCTCGGAGCTCTGATCGCGCCCGCCTTTCGGGCCCAGCGGCATTTCGAACGGGGCGCTGCCTTTCTCCGCTCCCTGCCCGACGGCACGACGATTCACGTCGAACGCAACGACGGATCGCAGTTCGAACTGGTCCTGCGAGAAGGTGTGCTTCACACCGAGTTGCCTGCCTGTCGGCTCGAAGAAGACGGCACTCAACTGGTTTCCCCTTTCGGCTACCGGCTGGGCCTGACGCTCCTCGGCCGCCGGATCGCCGTCAAGATCGTCGCTCCCAGTGGAGCCGAAACCGTCTTTTTCTCCGCCAACAAGCGGCTGCAAGCCCGAGAAGGCGATGGGCAGACCTGGGCCACGCGCCGCCCCGAGCCGGTGCTCCGTCTGCCCGACGGTACACGTATCGACGTTCTCGACTCCTACAGTGCCTGGGAAGTCTACACCTTGGCCGGAGAGCGTTACCGGCTCGAGGTGCAGGGCGACAGTCGCTGGAAGCCCCTGCCGAAAGTCCCCTCTCCGCCTCTGATTCCCGAGATCTTCACCGTCTACTCCGCCGGTGACGGCGACGACTGGCGGCGTCCCCTCGGCGAGGATCATTCCGTCTTCGCCTGGAACTGGTATCCCTATGGCCTGGCGATCGACCGGCTGATCGAAGATGTCGGCAAGAAGTCCCGGCGCATGGATCTCGACCTGTATTTCAACGATATCGACCGGGTCCAGCCGCCGATCGACACCGCGGCCTACCTGCTCGCCCGCCGCCTGGTTCTGGCCGGAGGGGACCGACTGACCTTCACCCTCCCGGGTCAGGAGCCTCGGACCGTCTTCCTCTTCCCCGGCCATTTCGAAGCCGACTTCGCTCCGCCTCCGGAAAGCAAGCTGCTCACTCTGCCCGAAATCCCGCTGCGGCAGAAAAACTGAGCTTCTCCAGGAGATCCCACCAATGACCTTCCCGCGCTCGAACCACCGCCTGCTGGTGCTGGCGGCCGCAATCCCGCTGGTCTGTTTTTCCCTCGCGGGCCCAAAACGACCGATGACGCCCGAAGATGTCGCCGGATTGCACTCCGTCACCGCGGCCAGGATCAGCCCCGACGGCAAGTACATCGCGGTGGTCACTTCGGTTCCGCGCCTGCCCGGCCGGGATGAAGACGGGCGGCCCTTCACACGCCTCGATCTGATCGCCTTCGCAGACGGATCCTCGCGGCCCTTCGTCGTCGGCAAGCAGGAGATCGCATCCGTCGAGTGGTGCAGCGAGGACGCCCTGTGTTTCCTGGCCAAACGGGGCAGCGATGAACACAAGGCGCTGTACGCCCTGCCCATCGATGGTGGCGAGGCGCGGCGCGTGATCGGGCTCGACTCCGACATCGCGGCCTACGCGGTGGCACCCGACGGCAGCGCTCTGGCACTGATCGCCGTCGAAGCCAGGAGCGACGAACGCGAGCGACTCGAAGACCAGGGCCTGAAGATCGAGATCTTCGAGGAGGACACCCCCGCGCGCCATCTGTATCTGGCCCGGCTGCCCGAAGGCCTGGCTGGCGCCGCCGGCGAGGCCACACCGATCGAGGGCCTCGACGGCCACCCGTGGTCCGTAGTCTGGTCCCCCGACAGTCGATCGATGGTGGTGGATGTCTCACCGACACCCCTGATCGACGATCGCTACATGTACCGCCGGTTGCGCGTGATCGATGCAGCCGAAATGAAGGTCCTCGCGCGTATCGACAACCCGGGCAAGCTCGGAGCCTTCCGCGTTTCCCCCGATGGCGGCTCGGTGGTGATGATCTCGGCCGCCGACCTGCACGACCCCGGTACGGGACGGCTGATGATCGCTCCGCTGAGTGGAGGTGCGCCGCGAGATCTGCTGCCGGGGCTGGAAGGCGACGTGCTGGATTTCCGCTTCTCGCCGAAGACCGGCAAGGTCCTCTACCTGGCCCACTTCGGCACCACCTCCGCTCTGGGTTCCGTCGCTCTCGAAGGGGGGACGCCCCACGGGCTGCTCAGTGAACCGACCCCGGTCTTTCGAACCCTCGACGCCGATCGCAGCGGCGAGCGCCTGGCTCTGGTGGGCGAGTCCCCGACCCATCCCGCCGAAGCCTTCGCCTGGACGCCGGGCACTCCACCGCGGCGGCTGACCGACAGCAACCCCCAGCTCGACGGCATCGCCCTGGCTCGCCAGGAGATCATCGATTGGCGGGCCGCAGACGGGATGAGAATCGAGGGACTGCTGATTCATCCTCTCGAGCGGCACGACGATCAGCGCGTTCCGCTGATCGTCGTCGCCCACGGCGGACCGGAATCCCACTGGGTCCACGGCTGGTTGACGCGCTATTCGAGCCCCGGCCAGGTCGCCGCTGGCCGTGGCTACGCGGTGTTTTATCCCAACTATCGTGGCTCGACCGGAAGGGGCGTGGCCTTCGCCAAGGCCGATCAGGGCGATGCAGGCGGCAAGGAGTTCGACGACGTCTTGACCGGGATCGATGCCCTGATCGCCCGCGGCCTGGTCGATCCCCGACGCGTCGGCATCACCGGCGGCTCCTACGGCGGCTTCTTCACCGCCTGGGCCAGCACCCGGCACAGCGCACGCTTCCGCGCCGGCGTGATGTTCGTCGGCATCTCCAATCAGCTCTCCAAGGCGGGCACCACGGACATCCCCAAGGAAATGGAACTCGTGCACTGGCGCACCACACCCTACCGAGATCTCGAACTGGCTCTCGACCGCTCACCTCTGCTGCACGTCGATCAGGCTCGTACCCCACTGCTGATCCTGGCCGGCAAGAAGGACCGGCGCGTGGACCCGGGGCAGTCCAAGGAACTCTACCGGGCCCTCAAATACAAGGGTGACGTTCCCGTGCGCCTGGTGTTCTACACCGAGGAAGGTCACGGCAACCGGCGGGCGGCGGCGCGCTACGACTACTCCTTGCGCATGATGCGCTGGCTGGACCACTTCCTGCTCGAAGGTGGCAGCGACAAGCCGCCCTACCGGCTGGACTATCCCCTGCTCGAAAAAAGCGTTGAGTGATCGATACGCCGGGGCGGCACGCAGGAGGCTCCGCGCAGCCCGAGCCGGTCGTCACGCACCAGGTAGATGGGAATCGCCTCGAGGAGTCGGCGGTAGCGCCCCTTGGCACAGAAGGCTTCGGCCAGCGCCCGGTCGTCGAGAGCCGAGCCGAGACGTACGAGCAGCCCACCGGCCAGGTAGACCCCGCCCAGGGCGCAGGCAGCCAGGGCCAGGTTGCCTGCCTGGGCACCGAGCAGGCGGCTGAGCCAGGCCACCGCCCGACGACTGATCACGCAGCGTCCCTCGCGGGCATCTTCGACCATCTTCGCCACCGCCGCGGAATCGCCCTCCGCCGGAAGCACGCTGGTGCCCTCCTCCGCCGCGATGAAGGCCGCCAGCCGCAGCAGACCCGGCCCCGAGACGAAACGCTCCCAACTGACGTGCTCCCACTGACTGCCCGCCTGGCGCCACAGGGCGAGATCACGATCGTCGGAGGGGGCGAAATCGGCGTGGGAACCTTCGGAGGCCATCGGCCACCAGCCCTCCGGCGTGCGGGCGATCACCGCCTGACCGAGACCGGTGCCCAGTGAGAGCAGCACCCGCGTTCCGACCTCCGCCGTGCCGGGCTGCAGCACCTCGCACTTTCCCTCGGAGTGGGCGGCATCGAGACCCCACGCTGCGGCCTCCACGTCGTTGAGCAGGGCGACCGGGCAACCGAGCCGCTGCACCAGGCGCCTCCGATCGACAACCCAGGGCAGATTGGTCGTCCGCACCAGGCCTCCACTCACCGGACCCGGCACGCCGATCACCGCCTCGGTCAACCCGGTGCCGTGTCGCCGGAGATAGCGATCGAGCAGGGGCTCGAAGGAGGATGCGTCGCTGGAGGCGAAGACCTCGACGGCAACCAGTTCGGAGGGTTCACCGCCGGGCTGCGCCAGAGCCAGACGGGTGTGGGTCCCGCCGATATCCGCCACCAGACGCATCAAAGCGCTTCCTCAGCATGAGCCTTGAGAATCTCACGGTCATAAGCGGCGACGATGGCTTGCCGGCTGATGACCCCCACCGGCAGGTCCGGATCATTCGAATCGGTCACCACCGCCTCGCCGACTCCCGCTCGGATCACCCGGCGCACGGCCACGTCGAGGCTGGCGTCGAGCGAGACGGTGACCGGAGTGACCGCCAGGTCCTGGGCCACCAGCAAGGGCGCCAGCTCTTGTTGAGCCAGGGCCGCCCGGAGCTGGGCGTCGGTGACCCACCCGACCATCTTGCCGTCCTCTCCGAGCACGGGGAAGGACACCCCGCCGGTGCGCGAGAAGCGCCGCACGATCTCGGGATAGGGTGTTCCCGGCTCGAGCAGGCGGTCGCGCATCTCCTCGAGGGGCACCATGAAATCGCGAATCCTAAGCCGCCGCAGTACCTCGAGAGCCATCTGGCCACTGTGGTGAGGGGAGTCAGCACGCGAGTCGACCTGCTGCTCGTAGAGACTGGTTCGCTTGGCCAGAGCGAAAGACAGCGCACAGGTCCAGAAGGTGGGCACCAGCAGGTGGTAGTTGCCCGTCATTTCCGAGACGATGATCACCGACGACAAGGGGGTGTTGGCCGCCGCGGAGAAGAAGGCCGCCATACCCACCATCGCGTAACTCTCGGGATGGGGCGCCATCCACGGAACGACCTGGTGGAGGATCTGCCCCACCGCGCCACCGAGCGCGCCACCGATCACCACCGACGGACCGAACACGCCGCCCGAACCGCCCGAAGCGATCGAGGTCGAAGTGGTCACCATCCGGGCCAGAGCCGCCGCCAACAGGAAGCCCCAGCCCACGTTGCCGTCGAGTGCCCCCTGGACGATGCCGTAGCCCGTGGCCAGAGCATCCGGAAAGACCAGACCCACGGCACCGGTGAGCAGGCCGCCGATGGCTGGAGTGATCCACAACGGCAGTTTGGTCGCACGAAACAGGTCGCGCACGCCGTAGAAAATCCGCGGGAAAAGCCCTCCGAAGACCGCCATCACCAGCGCGAGGATCAGGTAGCCGCTGAGTTCCAGAGGATTGCGGAATTGCAAATCGCCGGTGTGAAACAGAGGCGCCCAGCCGAAGTGCAGCGCCGCAGTGGAGTAGGCGATGATCGAGGCCACGGTGGCGGGGACGATCACCTCGAACTCGAAGTCGATCTCTCGGTAAAGTACCTCGGCGGCGAAGATGGCTCCTGCGAGAGGTGCGTGGAAGATCGCACCGATGCCGGCGCCCATGCCGGCGGCCACCAGCAGCGTGCGGTCCTTCTGGGAGAGCTTGATGCCCAGCGAGAGCGTCGAGGCGATGCCCGCCCCGATCTGGGCGATCGGCCCCTCCCGGCCTCCCGATCCCCCCGAACCGATGGTAATCGCCGAAGCGACCGCCTTGACGAACGGCACCCGGGCGCGGATCCGCCCACCCTTGCGGTGGTAGGCCTCGATCACCGAGTCGGTTCCGTGACCTTCCGCCTCCGGTGCCAGCCAGTAGACGATGGCACCCGAGACGATGCCACCGAGGGCCGGGAGCAAGAACAGCAGCCAGGGACGGAACGGTCCAGTCCCCGGTGGCAGCATGTCCATCTCGCCCGCTGCCTCCGTGGGACGATAGCCGGCGAGACGGTCGAGCAACTGCCAGGAGACGATCTCGAGCATCCAGTGGAAGGCAATCGCACCGAGCCCCGCCACCACGCCCACCACGCCGGCGAGCAACAGCAGCCGGCCGAAGCGGCGG
>JALTMS010000163.1:0-594 GCA_027001345.1 Acidobacteriota bacterium
CCCCGGAAGCGAGCCCGTCGCTCGGGCGGGCATCGTCGGTTCGGCACATGATTTTTCGGCCTATGCCTGGTCCGGGCTGCGGATCTGCATCGTCTGCCACACACCCCACGCGGCGGACACGACGGTAGCGGACGCGCCGCTCTGGAACCACGACGTAACCGCAGCCACGTTCACGCTGTACTCGAGTTCGACGTTGGATGCGGCCGTGGGACAGCCGGCAGGCGTGTCGAAGCTCTGTCTGAGCTGCCACGACGGCACGGTGGGCGTCGACGCATACGGCTACGACGGAAGCCAGGTGAAGATCGACGACCTGAATCCCGACGCCAACCTCGGAACGACGCTGGCGAACGACCATCCGGTCTCCTTCGTGTACGACAGCGCCCTGGCCTCGACCGACGGCGAGCTGCTGGACCCCGCGGCGGACGGCGACAACGACGCCAATACGGTCGGAGCCAGCACGCCCTATCTGCCCCTGTTCAACGGCAAGCTGGATGGCGGTTTCCATCACCTGTCGATCGATTTCATGGCGCGGCAGGCGATGCTGACCCCGACGGGGGAGAAGCAGATGGAGGGTCTGGTTCATCTGTTGCAGGG
>JALTMS010000163.1:604-1637 GCA_027001345.1 Acidobacteriota bacterium
TCGTCGAGTCGTACGACGAACTGGGCCGTATAGTGGTACATCTGAACGAATCAAATGAGCGTGATTGCCGCCAGTGTTGTATCCAGTTGCGCGCACGGGTGTACCTGGAGTGCGCCTCGTGCCACGATGTCCACAACACCGCGTCGGCGGGCAACCCGAAGCTGCTGATCCGGACGAATGCAGGGAGCGCCCTCTGCCTGACGTGCCACACGAAGTGACTCCCTTGGAGAGCACCGACCGGGGCCCCCGCCGGAGTGGGGGGACAGACGACGAGTCCACGAAGGGGATCCCTTCGACGAGGGGGCGCTGCCGCCCCGGGAGACGAAGTACGGGCGCGGCACTTGCGCCGCTGCTGCTGTCGGTGGGGGAGGGATCGTTGCTGGTGTCCTTCTTCCGGCAGGCGCCTCCGGAGTTCGGTCCCGAGCCCTACGACAGGTAGCGCGCGTGACCTGGCTGGCCACAGGCATCTACACGGCCTTCCTGCTGCTGATGGTCCTGCGCCTGATGGGCCGCGGCGCCGGCGACGCGGCCGACTACATCGTGGCCGGCCGCACCCTGACCCTGCCCGCCTTCACGGCCTCGCTGGTGACCACCTGGTACGGCGGCATCCTGGGCGTGGGGGAGTACACCTGGCGCTACGGGGTGAGCAACTGGCTCGTCTTCGGCGTGCCCTACTACATCTTCGCCCTGGTCTTCGCGTTCTTCCTGGCCCGCCGCGCCCGCCGCAGCGAGGTGCTGACCATTCCCGACCTGCTGGAACGGCGCTACGGCCGCCCCGCCGCCCTGGCGCCCGGCCACACGGAGCTCGCGGCCGGCGCGGAGGCCCTCCTCTCCGACGCACGGGCGACCCGCCTGCGCTACGTCGCCGCGAACTGGGAGAGCAAGGACCCGGAGCTGGGCCTGCCCGCGAGCGTGGTCCGGGAGATCCCCCGGCCCGGCGGCGCCCTGCGCCTGGCGTTCGTCGGCGTCGTGGACCCGGCCGTCACCGACCAGGTCCCGGCCCTCGCCCGGGAGGGTGTCCGGATCGGAGACC
>JALTMS010000164.1 GCA_027001345.1 Acidobacteriota bacterium
GGGGGAACCAGCACCACATCTCCCGCCCTGATCGTCCTGATCTCCCCATCGGCCTCCACCGTTCCGCGCCCCGAGATGATGTAGTTCTCGTGTTCGTAGGGGTGCCGATGGCGCGGTGTGTGTCCCCCCACATCGACGGTGAAGTGCCGGAGGGCGAAGTTGGGCGCGCCATCCTGGCGGGAAATCATCATGCGGAGCGTGACCCCGTGGGCCCCCTCCATCTCCATCGGCTGACCGGCGGTCCGAGCCACACTGCGCACCAACATGGGCCTCCTCCTTGTCCGAGGGTATGCTCCCCGGATGCCTACCACGACCAGAAAGCATATCCGCAACCTCGCCGTCATCGCCCACGTCGACCACGGCAAGACCACCCTGCTCGACGCCATGTTGCGCCAGGGGGGCGTCTTCCGTGATCACCAGGAGGTGCGGGACAGGGTGATGGACTCGATGGATCTCGAACGAGAGCGGGGCATCACCATCCTGGCCAAGAACACCGCCATCGATTTCCGGGGAACAAGGCTGAACATCGTTGATACCCCCGGCCACTCCGACTTCGGCGGCGAGGTGGAGCGGGCGCTGCACATGGTCGACGGCGCCCTGCTGCTCGTTGATTCCAGTGAGGGCCCTCTGCCCCAAACCCGCTTCGTGCTGCTCAAGGCCCTTGCCGCGCGTCTGCCGCTGGTGCTGGTGGTGAACAAGATCGATCGCTCCGACGCCCGGGTGGACGAGGTGATCTCGGAAGTCTACGACCTGTTGATCGACCTTGGGGCCAGCGACGACCAGATCGAGTTGCCGGTGCTGCTGACCGATGCGCGCAAGGGCGTGGCGCATCGCCAGCTCGACGATGGCTCCGACAGCTTGCTGCCCCTGTTCGAGACGATCCTCGAGGCGATCCCCGCCCCCCAGGGGAATCTCGAAGCGCCACCGCGCTTTCTGGTCACCAATCTCGACTACGATCCCTACCTTGGCCAGCTCGCCCTCGGGCGTCTGCTCGACGGTGTGCTCGAGCAGGGTCGCACCTACGCTCAGGCCCGGGCAGACGGCTCGCTACGCCGCTTCCGGCTCTCGTCCTTGCTCGGTTTCCAGGGCCTCAAGCGGGTCAAGATCTCGCGCGCCGAGGCCGGCGAAATCGTGATGCTCGCCGGCATGGACGAGGTGCACATCGGCGACACGATCACCGATCCGGAGAACCCCACGATCGAAGCGCGGATCCACGTCGACGAGCCGACAGTGTCGATGGTCTTCATGGTCAATGACGGCCCCTTCGCCGGCCGTGAGGGCAAGCTGGTCACCTCGCGACAGATCAAGGACCGGCTGCAGACTGAAGTGCGACGCAACGTCGCACTCGAACTCCGGCCCACCGAACGATCCGATGCGGTCGAGGTCTGCGGCCGGGGCGAGCTGCAGCTCGCGGTGCTGCTCGAGACGATGCGCCGCGAGGGCTTCGAGGTGCTGGCCTCCCGCCCTCGGGTCATCGAGCGCGAGGAAGACGGCCGGCGGCTCGAGCCCTTCGAACGGATCCACCTCGACTTGCAGGAAGACTACGTCGGCGTGGTCACCGAGAAACTCTCTTTGCGCCGCTGCCGGATGGTCAATCTGGTCAATACCGGCTCGGGGCGTGCACGCCTCGAGTT
>JALTMS010000165.1 GCA_027001345.1 Acidobacteriota bacterium
CCCGACATCTTCGGCATCGGCGGTGGGGACAACGAGCGACTGTTCCTCAACGACGGAACTTGCAGCTTCACCGATATCTCCGATTTCGACGGCGACGGCACACCCGATCTGGGGGACGCCAGCCCTTCCACCACGGTCTCGGTGGGAGACTACGACGCCGACGGCTTCCTGGATGTCTTCGTCGGCAACTACGAACGACACTGCGGTGGTGATCCGACTGTCTGCGCCGACTGCTTGACCGACCGCCTGTGGCACAACCTGGGAAACAACACCTTCGAGAATGTCTACACCAGTCTCGGCATGGAGGCCACCGAGCATGCATCGGCCGGTTACTGCGTCAATGCCGAGACTCCCTGTGACACGGATGCTGATTGCCCGCCCTACCCCCAGGACAATTGCAAGATCGGAATGTGCGCCCGCTCTTCGGCGTGGGTCGACTACAACAACGACGGATACCTCGATCTCTACGTCGGCAACTACCGCCTCGACCCCAATTTTCTCTGGGAAAACGACGGCAATGGTGGCTTCACTCAGGTCAGCTACCTCCGGAACGCCGATGGCAGCGACGAGGGAGACGGGATCTGGGGCCACACCTTGGGTGTCGACTGGGCCGACTTCGACAATGACGGAGACATGGACGTCTATATCGCCAACCTGACCCACTGGTGGGGAGCGGCGGCGGGCCACGACGCCTGCGAGCTGCGCGAGAACAGCGGGGAACCCGATTTCGCGTTTGCCGACATCCGTCCTTCGAGCGGTATGCGACAGCACGACCCCGGCTCTTTCAGCGACTGGTCGGAGTTCACTCCCACCTGGGGTGATTACGACCTGGACGGCGATCTCGACATCTACACCACACAGGGATACTCGACCTGGGATACCAATTTCTCCAGCCTCTACTCCAACAACGGCGACAAGACCTTCACCGAGACCACGACGGCCCACGGCGCCGATCTCGGTCTCTACCAGGACTACAGCGCCGCCTGGTGCGACTTCGATCAGGACGGCGACCTCGACCTGATCACCTACGGTGCCTCCGCGCCGGAGAATGCCCCGCGCGAAGCCCATCTCTTCCGCAACGACGGCGCGAACCAGAACGACTGGCTGCAAGTCCAGTTGAGGGGATCGGGAGCGGGAGGCAGCAACAGCTTCGGCGTCGGGGCGCGGATCACCGCAACTCGGACCGGAATCAGTCAGATCCGGGAAGTCCAGGGCGGCCACGGCTACCACGCCGAGCGGAACTCCCTGGTCCAGACCTTCGGTTTCGGAGCCGCGACCGGCAATCCGGTGGACTCGCTGAGCATCCGCTGGACGACGCGCTCCACCGAGGACTTCTTCGACGTGCCCGTCGGAATCCGCTACACCGCCTGGGAGGCCGGTACGATTCAACGAGGCACGGATCCCAGCTCTCCCCTCCCCGACCTGGCCGGGGCGCTGATGCCCTATCACGACCCCGTGCTCGATGACGGCGTGACCTATTTCTACGAAGTGAGCGGTATCGACGATCAGACCCTGATGGTCGACAAGGACGGCACGGGCGGCTACGTCGTCCTCAGCTTCCAGTAGCAGCCTGCCGGACGGTCTCTCACGCCAAGCGCGCGAGCAGCAGTCGAGTGGTCGGCCGCAAGCGGAACAGCGCTTGTCTGATCCGCTTGCGGTCCACGGCGGTGCGTGCGATCGACCAGGCGCCTACGACGTTTCGGCCCGAAGGTTTGCGCACAATGCAGGTCAGGGTACCAGTACCACCCGCCGGGTCAGTTCACCGGCGTGGGCCGCGCGGAAGACCTCGTTGATCTCGTCGAGGCTGCGGCGCTCGACAAAGGGCTCGAGCTGGATCTTCCCTTCGCCGACCCACTCGAGAACTTCCGGGTACAGCTCGGGATCGCAGCCCCAGTTGCCGAAAGCGGTGGCGTCGAAGGCCATCAGGTTGCTCAGCCGCAGCTCGAGGCGAGCCATGGTGAAGCCCACCACGGCCAGAGTCGCGCCGAAACCGAGCAGACTGAAGGCCGTCTCCTGTCCCGGGCGCGTGCCGGAGGTCTCGAAGATCTTCCACATCTGCGCCGGAGCCCCGAGCTTTTTCGCCTCGTCCCGCACCGCCTTGCGGATTTCCTTGATCGACAGCTCGCTGACGTCGATCACCGCCGCCGCCCCGGAGTGCCGGGCCGTCTCCAGTTTGGCCCCATCCACGTCGAGGGCGATCACCTTCGCTCCGAGCGCCGCGGCGATCTGCACGCCGTGGATGCCGATGCCACCGGCACCGATGAACACCGCCAGCTCGCCCTCGGCAAGTCCCGAGCGTCGCACCGCCTGGAAAGGCGTGGTGACCGCATCCGAAACCACTGCGAGCTGCCACAGCTCCGCCCGGGAGAGCACCTTCTCGCTGACCGGGCAGACGTAGCGCGCCGGCACGGTGACGTGGGAGGCGTAGCCGCCGTGGCGGTCGTTGCCCGGCATGATCTGCTGGCGGCAGATCCGGCGCTGGCCCGCCCGGCACAACTCGCACTCGCCGCACGAGAGCACCGCCGGCACCACCACCGGAGCACCGGCAGGCAAGCCCTCGACTCCCTCACCGACCGCGGCGACGATACCCGAGATCTCGTGCCCCAGGGTCAGGGGCAGCTCGGCTCGGGTCTGCACACCGTGGTAGAGAAACGAGAGATCCGTGTGGCACACGCCACAGCCCGCAACCTCCACCACCACCTCACCGGCGCCGGGTTTCTCCAGGGGCAGTTCCCGCTTCTCGAAAGGCTTTTCCTGGGCCACCATCATCCAGGCCTGCATCGTCTTCTTCCCACTCATCTCGTCGTCTCCTCGATCCGCCTCGACCGGCTACCTGGCTTCGAGTGCCAGCAGCGCCGCGCCGAGAGCGCCAGTGAATATCGGTGCCGGTGACACGTCGACCTTGGTCCCGCACAGGCCCTCGAGCCCCTGGGCCACTCCGGGGAAGTACTCGGGAACGCCTCCGGTGAAGACAACCGGCGAGTCCAGATCGCCGAGTTCGAAAATCCGCTCCGCGATCGAATGCATGCAGCCGAGGGCCACCTCCTCCCGGGTGAAGCCGTCCCGCAGGCGCTCGAGCAGTTCCGATCCGGAGAAGACCGAACAGTAGCTGCTGATCGGCGCCGGCTTGTCCGCCGAGGCGGCCAGCTCCTGCATCCGCGTCGGATGGATGTCCAGGTGCCGCGCAGCAAAGATCAGGAAGGTTCCGATGCCCACCGCGCACTTGCGCACACTGCGGGCACCGAGCCGCCGCCCCCCGGGGCCGACGTGGATCGCCCGAGGCTCGCGACCTCCGAGATCGATCAGGGTCATCTCGTGGCGCTTGTGCTCGAACGCTCCACGGGCGTGGCAGGCAGTTTCGGAAATCGTCGAGTCGGCGTGGCCCACACAGCCCGCTCCGAAACCGGTCGCGCAGGTTGCTCCCACGTCCTCTCGGACCACACCCGCATCATCGAGAGCCGCCCGCAGGGCCTCCTCGATGCAGGCCTCGAAGTAGCCGCGTGTGGGCACCACTGCCCGACCCCGGGCCTTGCCCGATGCCTCGGCGATCACGACCTTGACGCTCTCGGTGCCGACGTCGATGCCGGCGGCGATCTCGACCTGGTTCAACGCACACCTCCCACTTCCTGCTGCGACTCGATGAAGTCCCGGAGCTGGTTGTTGAGCCGGTCCATCGAGAACAGTCGCAGATCATGGCTGTCGGCCTCGAGAATCAGCGATGGCAGTCCGGTCTTCCGCCGCATCTGCACTTCGAGCCCGTGCCTGACGTTGCTGTGCTCGGGACAGGTGCGATCTTCGTGGTAGACCACCGCATCCACCCCGTAGGCCTCGAACTCGCCGGCGAGCTGCTCGCTCTTGAAGGCATCGGAGCGGTTGGGGAAGATGCTGGTATAGGCCCGAGCCATGCTCTCGATCGGATTGTCCGGATCGAGTCCCGCCAGGTCGAAGTTGCCGAAGAAGCTCGAGGCCACCACGGCGACCCGGGTTTCCAGGAACAGCCGGGCCAACGGCCGCAGGGCGCACCAGATCGGCGGACCCTCCCAGTAGAAACGGAAGCGCTCGCCGGGCACGGCCGCCATCTTCTCTGCCACCCGCTGCTCGATTTCCGCCTTGAGGATGCGGTAATACTCCACCGCCTCAGGCGTGCCGCGCATCAGAATCATCGGCCCGAGATGGATCAGCAGGTCGAAGACCGTCACCGGCGAGGGCACCGTGCGGGCCAGACCGAGGATCTCGGTCCACAGGGCCGAGGCCTGCGCCGAGTGATGCACGATCTCCGCCAGCCGATCGATGTCGAGCCTGGTACCCGACACCTCTTCCAGGCGCCGGGTCAGGCGCATCATCTGCTGACCGGCGGCATCGACTTCGATCCGCCCCACCTCTCCCAGGGCAGCGGGGGGATGCAGGCCGAAGACCGGCACCTCGAAGTGCGTGCCGTAGTACTCGAACCAGCGGATCAGACTGTGACCGTTGTTCGTGCTGTAGACCACCACGTCGGGCCGCGGCGGGCCGGCAATGCCATGGGCCGAGACCAGCGGACTGTGCCCCGCCAGCAGGGCACCGATATCACAGGCCATCCCGGAATTGACGAACTGGGAAAAGCCCTCCGCCAACGCACGGGGAATGTAGCGTCCCGAAAGGCGGCTGGCGGCGATCAGCGCCGCGTGGTTTTCGGGGAAGTAGGGCGTCAGGCCGAGGGCGCGAACGATTTCCACCGGCCCCATGCCCGAGCAGCAGGCGATCTTGCGCGATGGATCGTCGGCCGCCTCTTGCAGCTTGCGGAAGCTCTCTCGCACCATCTCCTTGAGCTTGGGCGCCGTCTCGAGGGGCACGCGGCCGGAAGGCATGCCGCCACCGATGGCCATCCCGGTAGGCAGCGTGCGGGGCAGCGGCTCGGATTTCTGTCGCTTCTTGGTCTGCTCGAGAGTCTTGGTGATCTCCTGCCGCCGGAGAATCTTCTGTCGCTCCCGCGAGTGGATGAAGTGCACCAGCGCACAGTTGTGGGGGGCCGGAAGGCCCAGCTTGCAGGCTTCCTCGTAAATCGCCCCGTTGATCGCATCCACTTCGGTGCGCGCCCCGCGGGCCAGGTCCTGCCACATCGAGGGCCGGTTCTTGCCCAGCGCCTTGAGCGAGCCGATGACGGGGCGGAAGGGATCCTCCTCGTCGACGATCGGCACCCCGTGCGCTCGCATCACGGCGATGATCTCCATGCACAGGTCGCGCATGAAGGCCATCAGATCCTCGTCGGCCAGCATCTCCCGGCAGCTCAGTCCGGTGACCGCGGAGACGGGATTGACCACCGCGTTGTGCAGCAGCTTCTGCCAGGTAACGTGATCGATGTTGTCCACCACGTCGGTGTCGAGACCGGCCTGCCGAAAGACCGTCCCGATCTGCTCGATCTCGGTGGTCACCTTCCCGTCGTAGGGAGCGATCTGGATCGGCTTGATTCCCGGCCGGTAGCGCAGACGGTTGGGTCCAGTGTGCTGAATGCTGTGATAGGTGATCCCGCAAAGCACCCGTTCGGGACCGATGATCCGTGCCATCGTGTCCGTGTTGCCGATGCCGTTTTGAAGGGAGAGCACCCGGGTCCCGGGACCGATCACGGACATCACGCCGCGGACGGCCGCCTCGGTCTGGTAGCTCTTGACCGAGATGAAGACCAGGTCGACGGGGTCGAGTCCCTCCACCGAGGTGACCACCTTCAGCTTCACGCAGCGCTCGGGCTCGCCCTCCCGCGAGATGAACAGCCCGGTTTCGTTGAGCAGTCGTGCCCGAGCCGCGTTGATTTCCACCATCACGGTGTCTTCGCCGGCTTCCGCCAAGCTGGCTCCGACCAGACCACCCAGGGCACCGGCGCCCACGACCAGAATACGCATCTCGAACTCCTAGCAGTTCTTCCACTGCGGGCGACGCTTTTCGAAGAACGAGGCGATGCCTTCGCGCACGTCCTCGGTGACCATCAGCTCGTCGAGGAAGACCTTCTCCGCCTCCCGCCGCGCCGGCTCGAAGGGCAGGCCGGCAAGCCGCCGCACCAGGCGCACGTTCATCCTCAGCACCAGGGGGCTGGCGCGACGGAAATCCTCGACCTTGGCCTCGATGCCGGCTTCCAGGTCGTCGTCGGCGACGACGCCCGAAACCAACCCCCAGCGCTCCATGTCCAGCGAGCTGTAGGCCCGACCCGAGCAGGTGATCTCGATGGCCCTGTGCACACCGACCAGCTTGGGCAGCCAGGCCACGCCCACCGGAGCGAAGAAGCCGAGGCGGATCTCCGGCTGACCGAGGGTCGCCGACTCGGTGGCCACCAGCACATCGGCCATCATCGCCAGCTCGAAACCCGCGCCGAGAGCCGCACCATGCACGCCCATCACCACCGGCAGGTCCAGCGCACCGAAGGCCTCGAACATGCGGCTGAAGGCGGCGATCATCTCCCCCGCCTGTTCGGGCCGATGCTCGCCGACGTCGGCCCCGGCACTGAACGCCTTGCCACGGGAAAAAAGAGCGATGGCCTTGAGCGAGCGGTCCGCCCGCGCCTTCTCGAGGCAGCCCGTGATCTGATTCATCATCGCCGCCGTCAGGATGTTCAGTGGCGGTGCGTCGAGCACCAGGTAGGCCACGTCTTCACGAACCGAATATTCCACCACAGCCTTGTCGTTCATCTCTTCTCTCCTCGGGGGGGTGCCTGTCGCCCGACCGCGGTCTCCGGCGGCGGCTGAGCGTTTTCATCCCGCTCGACGCGCAGCAAGACGCGGCGCTCGTCTCCTCGACCTCGGCAGTCGATCTCGATGCGCACGGCCTGGCCGATGGCCGGTCGATGGCCCTCGAAGCTCGCGCCGGTGGGCGCGAGCACTCTCCCGCCGCCGCGCAACTCCACCAGCGCCAGGGTGAAGGGGCCACCGTCTTCGAATCCGGCCGGAAGTGCGTGAATCGTCGTGCTCGAGAGCACATGGCCGACCGGCTCGACGGCCTCGAGGGTGAACTCGCCGCCAAGGCAGCGCGG
>JALTMS010000166.1 GCA_027001345.1 Acidobacteriota bacterium
CTGCTCGATGCGCGTCAACTCCGAGCGGGTACGAGAGATGATCTGTTCGGCGTGGCGACGAGCCTCGGCAATGATCTGCTCGGCCTCCGCCTGGGCGATGGCCTTCTTCTCTTCGGCCAGACGCTCGGTGGCGGCCAGTGCCTCGATCAGTGTCTTCTCGCGCTGGCGAAAATCCTCCACCTCGCCCCGCACCGCCAGCAGGGAGCGCTGCAGATCCTCCTTCTCCAGGTTGGCCTGGGAGAGGGCATCGGCACAGGCGCGAAGGAACGAGGCCACCTGGCCCCGGTGGAAACCCCAGACCTGACGGCCGAAGGAGCGGGCCTCGATATCGAGCGGAGTCAACGGCATGATCGGCATCTCCCCGCATCGGGAGTCGCGCCGGGCAGACGCGACATTCTCACTCCGGCAACGATAGGGGTAGACACCGACCCTGTAAAGACGTGACGCTCAGTTGGGCGCACCGACGCGGGGGCCGAAGAGGGCCGAGCCGACGCGCACCATCGTCGCCCCCTCCTCCACGGCCACCTCGAAATCACCCGACATCCCCATCGAGAGGTGCTCGAGGCTCACGCCAGGAAGACCCAGCTCCCGCAGACGGCGCTGCTGTTCGGCCAGAGCCCGAAACAGGGGGCGGACGGCCTGCGGATCGTCGGCCCGGGGCGGCACGGTCATCAGACCCCGCAGACGCAGAGCCTCGAGCCCCGCCAGCCCTCGCAGCAGGTCCTCGAGCTGGTCGGGGGCGACGCCCGCCTTGCTCGTCTCTCCGCCGAGGTTGACCTCCACCAGCGCCTCGACCTCGCGCCCCATCTCGCAGCCGATGCGATCGAGAGCCTGGCCGAGTCGAAGCGAGTCGACGCTGTGAATCAGCTCGAAGTGCTCCACCGCCCGCCGCGCCTTGTTGCGCTGCAGCCGGCCGATGAAGTGCCAGCGCAGTTCGGGCCGCCGAGCGATCTTCTCCACCGCTTCCTGGATGCGATTCTCACCGAAGCTCCTGACCCCGGCGGCGGCCACCGCGTCGATCTGCTCGAGGCCGTGGGTCTTGCTGACGGCGATCAGCTCGATCTGCCGCGGGTCGCGGCCCGCCCGCGCCGCGGCGCGCTCGATCCGCGCCCGCACCTGCTCGACGCGCTCGGCGGTGGTCATGGCGCGCCGGCGCGCTCCGAACCGGAGGCGCGGAGATCCATCGCCCGATTGGCCAGTGCGTCGGCCGCAGCGTTCTCGGCACGGGGAACGTGGTGGATCTCGAACGCCGGCAGCCTGCCGATGCGCTGCCGGACCTCGGCCAGCAGCTTCTGGAGGTGGGGCTGGCGAACCTTGTAGCGTCCGGTGACCTGGCGCTCGATGAGCTGGCTGTCGGTGCGTACTACCAGCCGCTCGGCTCCCAGCTCGACGGCGGCGTCCAGAGCGGCGATCAGGGCCCTGTACTCGGCGACGTTGTTGGTCGTCTCCCCGAGAAAGCCCCACAGGTCCAGGACTTGCGCGCCATCGAGCAAGAGATGGGCACCCCACCCGGCGGGGCCGGGATTGCCCCGGGCACCCCCGTCGACCCAGGCTTCGATGCGCATCGCTTCAGGATCCCGTGGCGGCGGAATGTCCCGGACGCGGAGCGCCCTGCTTGTCGGAAGGCGC
>JALTMS010000167.1 GCA_027001345.1 Acidobacteriota bacterium
GCGCCCTGGAGCCGACCTCGGCGCGCAACCGCCTGCTCCTCGCGTTTCTGGCGGCCAGCCGCAAGACCTTCGAACACGCCCAGCCACTGATCAACATGCAAGGTCTGGGATTCAAAGGCTTCATTCCTGCGGTCTATGGGCGAGAGACGGGCAAGCACTTTCGCGATATGACGGGTATCACGCTCAAACAGGCTTCGGACCAGTACCGCAATCTGGCCAACGCCCCCGATGCCTTCGAGACGGCAAAAATCGAAGCGTTGCGCGCTGCCGGTGCGGAGCGGACCACCGGCAGCGGTGAGTACCTCGAACTCGAGGACCAGCGCGTCTACCGTTACATGCAGCCGATCTACGTCGTCCAGGCCTGCCTGAAGTGTCACGGTGATCCATCGACGCCCGAGGCTCGGGACATTGCCGGACGCAAGATGGAGGGCTATCGAATCGGTGATCTGCGCGGCGTGATCAGCGTGACGATCCCTCTTGATCGAGAGTACTGAGGGGGGTGGAATGAGACGGCTTTCATTGAATATTGCCGGCAAGATGATCGTTACGACGGGGCTCGTTCAGGTCGTCATGGCGGCTTGCCTGCTCTACGTGGTCTTCGAAATCGGTCGTAGCTCCGAGGAGATTCGCCAGCAGGCACAGAGTCTGCAGCGACTGGAACATGCCAACAACGCTTACGGGCGCTTTCTCGAGCTGCGCTACTGGCTGTCCGATACCGCCGTCAGTTGGCAGCGTGAGTCCGAGGAAGAGTCCCGGGCCCAGCTCGAGCGACTGCAGCAGGCGATGGCGGATCTCGAACAGACCGACGCCGAGGCGGTGAGGGGGCTCAGACCTCTGGTCGATGAATACGTCACGACCATGAGGAAGGCCATCGATGCCTACATCCAGGAGAACCGGGTTCTCGGCAATGCTCATGCCTCGCGAGCCCTCGGCAGCGCGCAGGCTCTCGACCAGGGGTTGGCTGGAATCCTCAGCCAGGCCCAGGCGGAGGCCTGGCAGGCGGGCAAGACGGTGATCGGGAGCAACGCCTGGGTACGGAACTTCGCTCTGTTTCTCCTGGCGATCTCTCTCGTGGTCGGAGTCGTGATCTCGGTGACTCTTTCCAGGCGGCTGACCCGTCCGCTGAGCCGAACGGTCGAGGTCCTGCGCGCCGTGGCCAGCGGTGATCTGACTCAGCGGCTCGAAGTGAAGACGGACGATGAACTGGGATTGCTCGCCCAGGCCCTCAACGAGACGGTCGAGGGCATCCGCACGGCGATCGAAGTCGATCAGGTGGATTGGGCGGAGATCGCAGCACAAAGGCGCCGGGAAAAGGAGCATGCCGAGACCAATCGCAAGCAGGCGCAGGAACTCAAAGCAGCTCTGGAAGGTGTCCGTCAGGCCGGTCAGCGCGAGAGAGAGCAGAGCCGGAGGCTGCGGGAAAAGGTGGACCAACTGCTGGCGGTGGTCCATCAGGCGTCTCGCGGAAACCTGACCGAGCAGGTTCCTGTCAGCGGAGATGATGCGATCGGGAAGATGGGCGAAGGGCTGGCGAGCCTGCTCGAAGATTTGCGTCGAAGCATCCGAGACATCGCCTCGCACTCCGAAAGTCTCTCCTCCGCTGCCGGTGACCTGGCGCAGACCAGTCAGACCATGACGCGTGTCGCCCATGGGTCCGCGGAAAAGACCGTAACCGTCAATGGTGCGGCATCGGAGGTGCGCGACCATCTCGCTGCCGTCTCGTCGGGAACGCAGGAGATGTCGGCTGCGATCGAAGAGATCGCCAAGAACGTTCACCAGGCCACGGCCATCGCGGGGCACGCGGCCGAGCGTTCACAGCAGGCCAACGCGCTGATCGACAAGCTCAATGAAAGCTCCCAGGAGATCGGGAACGTGGTGGCGGTCATCACGGCAATCGCCGAGCAAACCAATCTTCTGGCGCTCAATGCCACGATCGAGTCGGCGCGGGCCGGGGAAATGGGTGCAGGTTTCGCGGTGGTCGCCGCGGAGGTCAAGGATCTGGCCCGGGGCACGGCTCGGGCAACGAAAGAGATCGAAGAGAGGATTTCGAAGATCCAGGAGGACACGTCTGCTGCCGTGGAGGCGATCTCCGGCGTCTGCTCGATCATCGAGCAGATCAACCAATACCAGTCCAGCATCGCTGCAGCGGTCGAGCAGCAGACCGCGACGACCGTGGATATCAGCGGGTCGATCGAGAAGGCGGCTCGTGTCAGCCGGGAGATGGTGCAGAACGTGGAGGCTGTAGCGGAGGCATCGCAGCAGACGATGAACTGTGCCAACGAGACCCAGAGCGCGGCCAGGTTGCTGATCGAGATGGCTTCGGAGATGCACGACGTGGTCGGGCGCTTTCAATATCAGAATTGAGCCTGGCTCCGTGAGCTTCGATACCGTCCGGGCTATTCCCACTCCACGTGTCCGAAGAGTTGGGGTGTCTTGCGGCGTTCGTCGCGACCGCCCCACGCTGGAAGGACTGCGTTGTCCCGGATGCGGCGCATCATCGGCTCGAAGAAGAACTCCTGTTCGCCAAAGGTGGGCGTCAGGTCGTCGAGCCAGACTGCTTTCTCGTCGTAGCGGGCGAAGAACGGTCGACCGACCCAGCTCGGCTCCCGGGCCTGGATGAAGCGCAGGACGAACACCTTCTCGCCAGCGCATTCGGTCACGCCGTCGATTACGACCTTGCCGGGAGTGGCGGACATCGAGGGTCCGCGTACGGTGCGAGCCAGGCCGGAGACTCGCGGATAGGCCTTCTGGAAGATCTCCCAGGCCCGGGCGAGGGGGACTTCGAAGTAGTGTTTGGGCCCTGTATTCCGTTCGACGAACATGTAGTAGGGCACAGCGCCGAGTCGCACTTCCATGCGCCACAGCTCTTCCCAGATTCCGGCGCTGTCGTTGACGTGTCGCACCAGGGGGGCCTGGCAGCGCACCGCGGCTCCCGTACTCAACACCCGGCGCAGGGCCGCCTGGGCGGCCGGCGTGGAAAGCTCCCGCGGGTGGGTGTAGTGGGCCATCAAGGCCAGGTGTTTGCCGGCTCGGCGGACCCTGTCGAACAGGCGCATCAGGTCATCGGCATCGCGGTCGGTGAGAAAGCGGTGGGGCCAGAAGGCGGGGGCCTTGGTGCCGATGCGGATACAGGCCAGATGTTCGATGGCGAGCAGCGGCTCGACATAGCGTTCGAGCACCGAGGTGCGCATCACCAGGGGATCACCCCCGGTGATCAGCACGTCGTGGACCTCCTCGTGTTCGCCGACATAGCGCGCCAAAGTACTGGCCTCGCGGCTGGCGAACTTCAGCTCGTCGATGCCGACGAACTGGGCCCAGCGGAAGCAGTAGGTGCAGTAGGTGTGGCAGGTCTGTCCCTGGCTGGGGAAGAAGAGGACCGTCTCGCGATACTTGTGCTGCAGTCCGGGTATGGCTCGACCGCCCACGGTCGGCACGTTGAGTTCCATCTGACCGGCGGGGTGGGGGTTGAGGCGTGCCTGAATCGAGCGCGCGGCCTGCAACAGACTGGTGTCGTCGGCGCCGGCCTCCACCAGGCGAACCATCAACTCGCGGTCGGCGTCCTCGAGCATCCCGGGTTGGGGGAAGGTGAGCTGGAAGAGAGGGTCCTCGCGAAGGTGCTCCCAGTCGATCAGTTCTTCGAGCACGTAGTTGTTGGTGCGGAAGGGGAAGACCCAGCTCAGAGCCTTGATCGCGGTACGTTCCGCCGGGCCCAGGCGACGGAGCTGGGGCAGGCGATCGAGATCCTTGCGTGTGTAGGACTTGAATCGGCGGGTGTGGACTTTCGGCGAACGGGAACTCATGGCCATTCCAGCATTCATTCGTCCCGGAAACGGATTTCCGGGATCGGGGTCGAGGGGTTTTCCGTCGTCGGCAAGGGGCGCTCGATGGGGGTGCTGTCGAGGAACGAACGCAGGACGAATTTCAGTTCCGCCGAGAGCACGGTGATCTCCATCTCGTCGGTGATCCTGGCAAAGCAGCAGGCCCGGGCCTTGCGGTCGTGGGTGTCTCCCGGGCGGCGGTAGTAGAACTTGCTGTTGCCGCACTCGTTGTTCCAACAGAACTTGCCGTAGGGCACCGTATCCGGGCAGAGGTATTGCAGGCAGCGCAGCAGGGTGTTGTTTGCCGGGACCTCGGCCCGGCGACCGAGAATCCAGATCGGGATCAATCGATCATAGTCGTTGAGGAAATCGTGCACGGTAGAAGCTCCCTGTCTGGTGTCGGCAGGCCAATATAGGCGCGGCTCTCACCGCGCCGCCACTGCTCTCACCCCTCGAACCAGACGGCGATCTCCTCGAGGCTCTTGCGCTCGATGTCCGGGACCCGGCAGTCGGCCGCCGGGTAGCCCACAGGGAAGAGAATGATCGGTCGCTCGTTCTCGGGCCGCCCGAGGATTTCGCGCAGAAAGCCCATCGGGGAGGGTGTGTGGGTCAGCGTGGCCAGGCCCATGCGATGAATCGCAGCGATGAAAAAGCCGCAGGCCAGCGACGCACTCTCCCGCACGTAGTAGTTCTTCAGCCGCCGGCCGTCGGGCCCGGGCCGCCAGACATGCTCGAAGGCCACCACCAGCCAGGGGGCGGTTTCGAGGTAGGGTTTGTGGGCGTCGGTTCCCAGCGGGCGCAGGGCTTCCTTCCACTCGGGAGGCATGCGGCCGCCCTCGTAGCTGCGCCTCTCTTCCTCCTCGGCAGCGTGCCGGATTCGGCGCTTGATCGCCGGGTCGCTGATCGCCACGAAGGTCCAGGGCTGCATGTGGGCCCCGGAAGGGGCCGTTCCGGCAGCGGCAATGGCCAGTTCGATCAGACGGCGGGGGACCGGGTCCGGGGCGAAGGCGCGGACACTACGCCGTCGGCGAAACAGATCGTAGTGCTCCCGCGCGCGCCGCTCCATTTCTTCGACGGGCAGACGCGGCGGACGGTACTCCACCTGCGGGGGATCATCGGAAGACACCGAGGTGACTCCGGGGCGTCAGGCCTTGAACATCAGCAGCAGCATCTTGAAGCGCTGCCTGGCGTTGACGGCATGGGGGATATCCGCCGGCATCAGCACCATCTCGCCGGCGGCGACCTCGATCGGCTTGCCGCCGATCACCACCTCCACGCTGCCTTCGAGCACCTGGACGTAGGCATCGAAAGGGGCGGAGTGCTCGCTGAGTGCCTGCCCCTGGTCGAAGGCGAAGACGGTCATGGTGCTGCCCTTGGTCTTGCGCAGCGTGCGGCTGACCACAGCTCCTTCGGCGTAATCCACCAGGCCGGCGAGGGCCACGGCTTCGGAAGGGGGAAAGGCATTGTCGGGCTTGGAGGTATCGCTCATCGTCGGTTTCGTCCCTCGGCAGTCTCTGCCGTTCAGCTCGCCGCTGCCGCCCGGCGCTCGGCATCATGCCGGCGCAAGGTGGCGTAGAAACGGTGGGCGAAGATCTTGCGCATGGCGGCCATCTTGGCCTCCTTCAGCGCGAACCGCCGCCGGACCGAACGCGGCACCAGCCAGCGGGACTCCCACGGTAGCATGACCAGCGAAACGTTCACGTTGGGGGCCACGGCGATCGGCAGGCCCTGCTCCATGCAGGCTTCGTACTGGCGGGCGAAAACCGGCAGCATCTCTTCGAGCTTCGGCGGCGGCACGTGTTCGTAGTCGGTGCCCTTCAGCGGCCGGAAGACACAGACCGTGGGGATCGCCCCCACCGAGGTAATCCAGTCGATAGCCTTGATCGACCACTCCGGCGGCTCGAGTCCGGCGATGATCTCCCCGTTGCTGACCCAGGGATCGAAATCGAGCTTGCCGGCCCGGCCGAGGCGGGCGTTGTATTCCACCGCCTGCAGGTAGCGCTCGAGCCCGTATTTCTCGGCCTTGCCCGGGCAGACCTTCTCGAAGTGTTCGGGATGGAAGAGTTCGAAGCAGAAGGAAACCCGGTTGACGCCGATCTCCTTGAGCCGGTCATAGCGGCTGAGGTCGGAGTGCGGCGGAGTCTGCACCCCGATCAGGCAGCCGGTGGCCTTCTTGACGGCCTTGATGTAGGGCTCGAGGATGTCGAGGTAGGTCTCGCCCGCGTAGTGACCGGTGTTGAAGTCGATGTAGGTGATGTCGGATTCGTCGCGGGCTGCGGCGACGACCTCCAGCACTTCCTGCACGCGCTTTTCCTCTGCATCGTCCGAGCCCAGATTCAAACCCACCGAGCAGAACTTGCAGTTGCTCGGAGAATCCTCGGTCCAGTATTCGCAGACCTTCGAGGGGTAGACTCCCAGATAGGTGCCCTGGAGCGTACCGACCTGGGGCATCGGCTTGCCGGTACTGGTCTTGCGGTCGTACCAGGTGGGTCGCGGAGCGAGGGTGATCCGGCAGATCGGTTCGTCGCCCTGGTCGATCCAGATCTCGCCGTTGTCCCGGCGGCGGACCACGTAGGGCGAGTGGCGGACGAAACGCTCGGTGACCGGGATGTTGGTCCACAGGTTATCGGGGAGAATCGCCTCGAGCCCCGATCCCAGACCGGCGCGGGTGCGCAGAATCGGCCGTCCACCCTCGTCGGTGACTTGCAAGGAGTCGTCGATGTGGGCTCCCTTGCAGTAGAGATCGAGTTTGAGCAGGCCGGGGTTCTTGCGCAGGTCGGTTTCCATCGCTGAGAGGTCCTCGTGGTTGGCACCCCGGGCCGACGAGCCTCGGGATCAGGACCTAATCTACTGTGCGGCGCGTCGTCTCGAAACAGGAAACCGTTTTCCGGATTGACTTCGGGCCGCTCCGACGAGCTGCGAGCAGGGACAACCCTCGGTGATCCCACCGACGCCGGGTGGGATCGAGGTATCTGGGCGCTCCGAGAAAAGAGAGGCTAAATTACCCTGGAGGTCCGTTATTGCGGCCCCCGACCACCGAGCACGGGGCAGCCCGGAAGCGTCCAGACGGATCCAGGAGATTTACGGCTCGGAGACATTTTACTCAACGTGCAATCTCGGGTGTGCCCGACGAACCCGGACCAGAATCAAGGGTGGCGAATTGATGACGAA
>JALTMS010000168.1:0-301 GCA_027001345.1 Acidobacteriota bacterium
GCCGCCGCCTTCCTGCGCGACGCCCTGGCCCCCGAGTCGGCCTCGTAACCCGGCCGGTCGCAGCGCTGCCGCTCAGACCCCACGCAGGACCTTCTCGAAGCCGGGGAGCGCTCGCTCGATCACGTCCCGGGAAACGGTCAGCGCCAGCCGCATATGTCCGGCGCGGCCGAAGCCCGAACCGGGAACGGCAAGGATGCCCTCCTCCTGGAGACGGCGGACGAAGGCCACGTCGTCGGGGTCGGGGGTGCGGGGAAACAGATAGAACGCGCCGGCCGGGCGCACGCAGTGATAACCCATCCCG
>JALTMS010000168.1:311-1627 GCA_027001345.1 Acidobacteriota bacterium
GACCAGCCCCTCCCACAGCAGGTCCCGCTTGTCCTGGTAGGGACCGATCTCCACCGTCTCGTCGAGACCCACCTCCCCCACCACTCGCTGCCAGAGCGCCGGAGCGTTGACGAAGCCCAGGGTGCGCTGGGTAAAGCAGCAGGCATCGAAGAGCTGGCGCGCACCGGGAATGCGGGGAGAGATGGCCAGGTAGCCGATGCGCTCACCCGGGATCGCCAGGGCCTTGGACCAGGAGGTGGCGATCACACAGCGCTCGATGCACGCCGGCACCTCCGGCGCCCGGCACCCGTCGTAGGTCAACGCCTTGTACGGCTCGTCGCTGATCACCACCACCTCGGGCGCCCGCCGCCGCAGCATCCCGTCGAGGGCCTCGAGACTCTCGGCGCGATAGATCACGCCGGTGGGATTGTTCGGTGAGTTGAGCACGATCGCTTTGGTACGGGGCGTGATCGCCGCCTCGATCGCCGCCACGTCGATCTGGAACTCCTCGTCGGTCTCCACCAGCACCATCCGCCCGCCGTGGTTGCCGACGTAGAAACCGTACTCGACGAAGTAGGGGGCGAGGACGATCACCTCGTCGTCCTCATCGAGCAGGGCCTTGAGCAGCGTGTTGAGCGCCCCACCCGCCCCGACGGTCATCAGCACGTGATGCTCCCGGTAGTCCAGACCCGTCTTGGCTGCGAGCTGCTCGGCGAGGCGGGCGCGCACGGAGGGAAAGCCGGCATTGGGCATGTAGGCGTGCTGTCCCGGCTCGGCCCCGTCGAGCGCGCGCCGGAGCGCCTGCCGGACCACCGGCGGCGGCTCCACCTCCGGATTGCCCAGGGTGAAGTCGAAGACCCGCTCGGCGCCACGCTCTCTTTTCAGCCGCGCCCCTTCCTCGAACATCCGGCGAATCCACGAAGCACGTTCGAGCCGGCTGGTGACGGCCCGGGAGACACAAGTCATCCTCTCTCTCCGTTTCCGGTACTTTCCGTCGGTACCTTTCAGGCTCTCTCAGAAAGCCGCTGCCTCAGGCCTCGCTCGGCGCCCCTTCGCTGCGACACTTGGGACACAGTCCACCGGCCTCGAGCCGGTAGAAGGCAATGGCGTAGCCGGTGGCCTCCCGCAATCGATCGACGCAGCGTTCCATGATCGCGCCTCCCGGCTCGAGTACCGCCCCGCAGGCGGTGCAGATCACGTGGGCGTGCTGACCCCCGGAACGCATCTCGTAGAAATGTCGATCGCCCCGCATGTGCAGCAGGTCCAGCTCGTCGACCAGGCCAAGGTCCTTGAGCAGGCCCAGAGTGCGGTAGACCGTGGCTCGATGCACGCTGGGA
>JALTMS010000169.1 GCA_027001345.1 Acidobacteriota bacterium
CCGTCAGGTTGTCCCGCATCGCCTTGCGTGCCGCGGCGGCGGCCACCTCGTCGTCACCCTGGATGGTGGCCACCAGCGGATAGAGATCGCGCTCGATGCGCAGCCGGACCTGGCGGTTGGTCACCCGCTGCACCGGGTCGACCGGCATCATCGGCGGGTGCGGGAAACGTTCGTCGAGATATTCCAGCGCGATCTGGCCATCATAGATCACCAGTTCCCGGTCGACCAGCAGCGGCAGGGTGCCGTAGGGGTTGAGCACCTTCAGGTCGTCGGGCATCTCGCTCTCCTCGAGATACTCGATCTCCACCGTGATGTCCTTCTCCGCCAGAACGATGCGCAGGGCGTGCCCGACCACCTCGTCGGGCTCGCAGAACAGCGACATCACCGCCCTGCGATTGGCCAGGATCCCGTTGTCATCCACCCTGCGTGCCCCCTCTCTCCTCAGTGCACGTCACGCCAGTACTCCTTCTTCAGCAGCCACGCCACCCAGGTGAACAGGACCAGGAACAGCAGCACCTTCCAGCCCATCGAGAAACGCACCAGCTTCGCCGGCTCACCCAGGTAGACCAGGAACCCGACCAGGTCGTTGACCGCGGCGGCATACTCCTCCTCGTCCATCTTCCCGGGGCGGGCCAGTTCCAGTCCCTCGATGTGCTTGCCATCCTCGGAATAGACCGCCCGCTGCCAGCCCTGCAGCTCCCACATGACGTGCGGCATGGCGACATCCTTGAAGGTGAGGTTGTTGACCCCGGTGGGACGC
Source organism: Acidobacteriota bacterium (assembly GCA_027001345.1). Classification (GTDB taxonomy): domain Bacteria; phylum Acidobacteriota; class Polarisedimenticolia; order J045; family J045; genus JALTMS01. The sequence goes on from JALTMS010000169.1 coordinate 761, forward strand.
TTGGGGTCGAGATAGAAGGTACGCAGGTAGGAGGCCAGCCAGTCGGCCCCGCGGGCGCGTGCGATCACGGAGAGGTCCGGTGGCGGGGCCCCGAACCAGGTCTTGCCATCCTCCGGCCGCATCGAGGTGATCATGAGATCACCCACCTTCTTGCCGGTGAAGTTGAGGTTCTTCACCACCACCTTCTCCGGGATGCCCAGGTCGCGGGCGACGTGGCTGAAGCGCATCACCTTCGCCCCGTGACAGCCCATGCAGTAGTTGACGAAGAGCCGGGCGCCGCGCTGCAGCGAGGCCTTGTCGTGGAGGTCGTATTCAGCATGGAACATCAGTTCCCCACCCTCGCTGGCGAGGGCGCCGGCGGAAAACAGCAGCAGAAAGCCTAGGATCAGTCTCTTCATTTCATGGTCACCCGTGTCGGCACCGGTCTGGTCTTCTCCAGCCGGGTGTAGATCGGCATCAGCAGGAAGAAGGCGAAGTAGAGCGCCGAGAAGATCCGCGCCAGCAGCGTGGTCTCGGGGGTCGGCGCCTTGGTGCCGAGATAGCCGAGCACCAGGATGCTCACCACGAAGATGGCCAGCGCGATACGGCTGAGTATCCCCTTGTAGCGGATCGACTTGACCGGGCTGCGGTCGAGCCAGGGCAGCAGGGCGAAGATGCCGACCGAGGCCCCCATGGCGATCACGCCGAGCAGCTTGTCCGGGATCGCCCGCAGGATCGAGTAGTAGGGGGTGAAATACCAGACCGGCGCGATGTGCGGCGGGGTCTTCAGCGGATCGGCGGGGATGAAGTTGTTGTCCTCGAGGAAGTATCCGCCGCCCTCGGGCAGGTAGAAGATCACCAGGGCGAAGAAGAACAGGAACA
>JALTMS010000170.1 GCA_027001345.1 Acidobacteriota bacterium
GGGTCGATCTTTTCCAGTTCCTCCAGCCGCTTCTTGGCCTGAGGAAGCGGACACGCGAGAAGGTAGCTGGCAACCGGGAGTCGCACATAAGTCGTCTTCTGATCTGCTTTACGAAACAACTCGGCCAGGCGATCGATTTGCGACCAGTCTTGCCAACGCGCCAAACATGGGATGACCAAATCGGCGACAGCCGGACGGTCGAGCACCATCCGGAGACTCACCAAGAGTCGCTCGCGAGGAAGGTCCTTCGCCGAATCCCCGTGAAACTGGATCGCCTGGATGACCGAGTACGTCTCGCCATAGTCGGCCTCGGCGTTCTTGAGATAGAGTTCCTCCAGCAGCGGGAGGCCGTCGGTGCCATTGATCGTGAGATAACAAGCGGCCAAGGCATCCAGCCCCGCCTTGTCCTTCTTGTCGCTGGAGCGCAGAAGCCGCTCGAGCAGCCCGTTGTCGGCCTTTGTTCCACATACGCCCAGGAGCGTGAAATAGAGCCGGCGGCGACTGGCCGGAATGTCCGGATCGCGGATCCAACGAACGAGCTGATCGTGGTCGTAAACCTCTTTGGATGTCTTCACCATGTCATAAGGAGCCCGCGCGAATTCGTCATACGCATCCCGCGCCAGCCAGTCTTCTCGGTCCTCCAGGTACTTCCAGAAAAAGGTCAGCCGCTGAGGACCTTTGGCGGGCAACTTGGGCAGCATGCGAACGTACTCGATCGCTCGCTCGGAAAGCTTGAGCGGCGTCGACCACATCAGCTCCGGCGGATCGACGCCCTGAATCAGAAACCGGTCACCCGGTTCGGCCTTGCCATAAAACGGCAATTCGAGCTGCCGCTGATCTCGCAGGTGGGATTCTCCCTTCAAAACTTCCCGGATGGTGAAGAGCGCCTTGGCAGGAGCTCCACCCGCGTCCTTCGGCCGAGGCGGCACGCGGATAAGTTCCGCGATGACGACCGTATCCATCGATGCGATTTCTTCACTGAGTGTTTGGGAGACGGCCGAGCAGAAAGGGCAGGCTCGAACCGAATTGGCCGAGACAGCCAGCACCATTGCAAGGGCCGCAAAGAGGATCCGGCAAGGGGCAAGGCGGCTCATCAGCGTTCTCCTTATCGGCGACCGTCGACGACTGGATCGGGTCGTGAGTGTGAGGGAGTGAACGGACGTGAGGATGCGGTCAGTCGGCCAGGGATCGAGCCACATCGGTTTGGTAGGCCGTCCAAGCCGGGAAGATGCCGACGACTACTGCCAGACCGATTAAGCCCGGAATGATGATGGCCTCGGTGGACACCTTCCATACTACATTGTGGCCCCCCCAGGGGAACTCGAGCAAGCCGATGCCGGGCGCAAACGTCCAGAATCCGATCTGGACTCCGGTCATGCGTTCTACCATGCCGCTGGCGAGGGCATTGAGCGAGTGGCCGGCAAGCCACCCCAGTAACCCGCCCCCCAGAGCCAGCATAACCGACTCGAGCAGAATAATCGCCATGACGGTCGTGCGTTCGGCCCCCAACGCCCGCATGATGGCGATCTCTCGCTTCCGCTCGCTCATCGAATTGTAGATGCTCACGAGGATACTGATCCCCGAGACGATACAGATCATGACGGTCAGTGCCAGCAGCAA
>JALTMS010000171.1 GCA_027001345.1 Acidobacteriota bacterium
CCCGCCCGCAGATCGATCGCGGCAGCGATCGATCTGCGGGCGGGGCATCCATGCCCCGCTCCGGCAGGCTGTTTTTCGACGGCCTGCCGGAGGCGGATATCGGTTCAGCCCAGCATCCTGCCGCCGGTGGCGATGGCCGCCACGGTCAGGCCGATGAGGAGGTTGATCCCCACCAGCATGCGGATCTGGGACAGGGCGCGGCCGCCGGTGGCCCAGTCGGTTTCGGCCACCGCCCGGCGCAGCCGCCGGTAGGGGGCGAAGTACACGTGCAGGTAGATCAGGATCATGACGATCCCCAGCCCGTTCATGAGGTGCACGTACAGGGGCGCTCCGGCAAAGCCCCCGAACCAGCCGAAGATCATGCCGTAGCCCGTGGCCGGGAGCAGTACCACGCTGAGCCAGACCCAGGGGAAGAAGCGGCCGAAGGTGGCCGCCCACAGGCTCAGCCGGGCCGGCGGTTCCAGGGTGGCGACGGCGGCCGGGCGCAGGGCCATGTAGGCGAAGAACATCCCGCCGACCCAGACGATGGCCGCCAGGACATGGGCGGCGACGAGTGCGGAATTGAGCATGAGATCGGTCCCCTTCGGGCTGTGGGCTTCGGTCGAGGCGGGATGATACCCCATTCCCGATCCGGTACCTCGTCGCCCTCGCCGCCGGCTGCGAGGGGCCTTCCTGCGCCGGTCCCGTGCCCGTGCCCGCCCGCGGCAACGGGCGGGCGGGGCGGAATGTGCGCGCGCGCACGCTTTGCCGCCTGCGCGATTTGCAGCCATGGGGCCCTGTGGTAATATCGCAGCGCGATGGTCGGCGGGTGTGTCTCGTGGTGCGCCGGCTCCCCGGGGGTCCGTACAGGCGTAGACAACAACAATCATGATTCGACAGCGCACGCTCAAGAACGTCATCCGCGCCACCGGCGTCGGCCTGCACACCGGCAACAAGGTCCTGCTCACGCTCCGCCCCGCGGCGGTCGATACCGGTATCGTGTTCCGCCGGGTGGATCTGCCGGAACCGGTGGAGATCAAGGCCCATCCCGACAACGTCGGCGACACCCGGCTCTCCACTTCCCTGGTCAAGGGGGACGTGCGCATCTCCACCGTGGAGCATCTGCTTTCGGCCCTGGCCGGGCTCGGCATCGACAACGCCTACATCGATCTCAGCACCTCCGAGGTGCCGATCATGGACGGCAGCGCCGGCCCCTTCGTGTTCCTGATCCAGTCGGCCGGCATCCAGGAGCAGAACGCCCCCAAGCGCTTCATCCGCATCAAGCGCACGGTGATCGTGGAGGACGGCGACAAGTGGGCCCGCTTCGAGCCCTTCGACGGCTTCAAGGTCGGCTTCGCCATCGATTTCGACCATCCCGTCTTCCGGGAGCACGACCAGCGCGCCGAGATCGACTTCTCCACCACCTCCTTCGTCAAGGAGGTGAGCCGGGCCCGGACCTTCGGTTTCATGCGTGACATCGAGCGCCTGCGCGAGAACGAGCTGGCCCTGGGCGGCAGCCTGCGCAACGCGGTGGTGGTGGACGACTACCGGGTGCTCAACGAGGACGGCCTGCGCTACGAGGACGAGTTCGTCAAGCACAAGATCCTCGACGCCATCGGTGATCTCTACCTGCTCGGCAAC
>JALTMS010000172.1 GCA_027001345.1 Acidobacteriota bacterium
ATCCACTACGTCATGGTGCCGGGCAAGTTCGAGTGTCCTGTTCCGATCGATCTCTTGATGCGCGCCGTTGGCGGGACAGAGAACCGGACCGACATGGGGACGCTCTTTGGTCGAATCGACCTCTTCCGCTGGAGTGCCGACGATAAAGACGATGTCTTCATTCACCCGCGACTCCGAATCGAAGCGGAGCTCATCTGTGCCCGTCGCCTGGGCACATCGCAGGCAGAGGTTGAGGTTGCGATAAGACTGCTGAATAGCGCCAACCCCAGCTCCTACGGGAGCTGCGAGAGACGCTTCGTTCTTGACCTCGTGCACCGGCTAGGACCTGACGGGCCGTACGGGCAGCGATACGCGCGTCATTACCTGGAGATAGCGCGAGCGCTCACGAAGTTGCGAACCAGGAGGGGTGTCATCGATCCAAGCTTGATGCTGCAAGAGGCTACGCTTCGACGGCGCATATTCCGAGACGCGCCAACGCTGACAGGAATCGACCCGGCCGTTCTGCTCGAGGAAGCCCGAGAAGTCGTCGACCGTGCCCTCGACGAGTTTGGTGGCAGTCGTAGCCCCGGACTCAAGAGGATATGCGCAAACCTGAAGGTAGAGCGCGCTGCGATCTACGGGTTCAGGGCCGTCCAGCGGCTGCATCAAGGCGCCCCGCTTGATGAGGTCTGGCAATTCTACTTGGCCGCGCGGGACTCTTCGCGTGCGGCTACGTATGCGACGGACACGTACTATGCCACCGATGTGAGCCTGTGGGTACCTGCAGACCTGCTCAAGAAAGCCGACTGGAGCGACGAGCGGTGTGCCGAACTCGTGGCTGACATCTGGGATGCGCTGGAGCGAGTCGATTCCGATCAGCTGGACATCGACCAGCGCGAGCAGTACGAGATGCGGAGGGTCAAGGTTGGTCAGACCCTGGACAACAAGCAGTTGCAGCACGATGCCCTCGCGGCCCTTCAAGCGTCTGGCTCGCGAGCCGGCTTTTTTCTCAAAGCGCGCGCCGTCGGCGGCCCGGCCTTTGGCCACGAAGCGCCCGAGGACGCCCACGTGGATCGCGCTTCAGAAGCAGCGGTGTTCCTCGAAGAACACTGGGACCAGATCCGCGATGACGCGCGCTGTCTTCGGTACCTGCTTCGATGTCGGTGGCTCACCTCGACGCGGACCTACCTTTTCGGAGGCGAGCGGGCCCCGCTGCCGACCGAAGACCGACATCTCCGATCGCTCCTCGATCTTGTGGAGCAACTTCGGCTCGTCGAGGGAGCACTAGGAGACCCACGCACGCGATACTTGCAAGCGGTGCTCCAGTGGCGTCTACTCCGCGAGCATGACGCCCGCGGACTCTGGCGGGAACTGAGTCGCGAGACCGAGTTCAGCGACCCGCGACGCGTCGTGCGACATCACGTATGGACTGATGCGGAAGGGAAGCCCCAGCTCTTCCATGGGCGGGTAATAGCAGACAGGGCTGACCGCGGCCGATTCCGTGTGCGTGTCGAAGAGATCCGCCAAGAAGTGGAGCTTCTGCAGCGCGATTTCCGCGATCTGGATCTTCGGCGAGGAGGTGGCGTCCCAGGTGGCTTCCACATCGCGTTCAACTACATCGGCCCCGTTGCTGATAGAC
>JALTMS010000173.1 GCA_027001345.1 Acidobacteriota bacterium
GGGGTGGTGGGCGTGGTGGCGCTGTGGGTCTCGATGCTGCTGGCCCTGGTCTCTGCCGCCGAGTACCTGCACCGATTCTTCCGCATGTTGCCGATGGCCGAGGACGATGGTTCGTCCGCCGCCGGTGGACGGGAGCGGTCGTGAAGAGCGCGCCCCGAGCGGATGTGCTGGTCATCGGCAGCGAGCTGACGCGGGGCGCTCAGGTCGATCTCAACGGTCCGTCGCTGCGGTACCTGGCGGAATCCGCCGGCTACACCGTGGTGCGCCTGGCCTACCTGGCCGACGACGTGGGAGAGATCGCCCGAGCCGTCGCATCGTCCCTTGACGCCGATGTTCCGTTGTTGCTGCTCTCCGGCGGCCTGGGTCCAACCACCGACGACGTGACCCGCCAGGGGCTGGCCGAGGCCCTCGGTGTGTCCGTCGAAGTGCGTCAGGAGGAACTCGACCGACTGGCCCGCCGGGCACGGGACCGGGGCGGGGAGGTGGACGACGGAAGCCGGCGGCAGGCCCTGTTCCCAGAAGGGAGCGAGGTGCTGCCCAACGCGGCCGGATCGGCAGCCGGGATCTACGCCGAAGTGGGCTCATCGATGATTTTCGCCCTGCCGGGAGTGCCACGCGAACTGGAAGCGATGATCTCGCGCGAGGTGCGACCCCGGTTGCTGCGCCGTTGCCCCCAGGCGATTCAGCGCGGAGTGCTGCTGCGTACCGCGGGCATCGGGGAAGCGGAACTGGCCCGGCGCCTCGACGGTCTACTCGCCGGCGAGGATGTGGAAGTCGGCTATCTGGCCGCTCCCGGAGAGGTGGAGGTCTCCTTGCTCGAGCGTCTCGACGACGAGAACGCGCCCTCCCGCGCGGAGGCTCTGCTGGAGAAGATCGAAGAAGCCATCGGCTCTCATCTCTACCAGGTCGTTCGGACCAGGGGACAGGCCGATGCCGGTGTCGAGGTCCTGCGCCTGCCCAAGGCCGCGGCCCTGCCCCAGGTCGTCGGCGCCGCCCTCGAGCAGCGGGACTGGCGGCTGGCGACGGCGGAGTCCTGTACCGGGGGACTGCTCGCTCGCCGCATCACGGATCTGCCCGGCTCGAGTGCGTTCTACGTCGGCGGTGTGGTGGCCTACGCCAACACGCTCAAGAGCGCGCAACTGGGCGTGTCGGCGGCGGTGCTCGCTTCGAGTGGCGCGGTCAGCGCCAGTTGCGCGGCGGCGATGGCCCGAGGCGCCCACGAGCGTCTCGGAGCCGAGGTGGCGGTCTCGACCACCGGCATCGCGGGCCCGGCAGGTGGATCGGCCGACAAGCCCGTCGGATTGGTCTACATCGCCGTCGTCTCGCCGGAGGCACGGCGGGTCTGCCGCCACCTGTTCTCCGGTGACCGCTGGATCATTCGCGAAAAGGCGGTGGTCGCGGCTCTCGACGAGGTGCGACGCCTGCTGGCGGGTTTGCCGGCTTCCGGCAGTGTCGATGAAGGGGATGGCGCGGCACGGTGATGGGCGCGGTCTCCACCGAGCGGCTCTTCGTGGCTCTGGTCCTGCCCGAGAGGGTTCGGCGAGCGGCCAGGCAGTGGTGTCGAGCGGCACGTGTCGGCGAGCCGCTGCAGCCGGTCGATTTCGCCGCCGACACC
>JALTMS010000174.1 GCA_027001345.1 Acidobacteriota bacterium
CCATGTTCTGGTTCATGGGCATGGTGCCGGACCTGGCGACCCTGCGTGACCGGGCGACGGGCAAGATCCGGCAGATCGCCTATGGCATCGCCAGCCTCGGCTGGACCGGATCGAATCGCCACTGGCTGCGCTTCGAGCGGGCCTACCTGATTCTCGCCGCCCTCGCCACGCCGCTGGTGCTCAGTGTGCACTCGATCGTGAGTTTCGACTTCGCCGTTTCGATCCTGCCCGGCTGGCATACCACGATCTTCCCGCCCTACTTCGTCGCGGGAGCGATTTTCAGCGGCTTCGGGATGGTGGCGACGATCCTGATCCCCTGCCGCCGTTTCCTCGGCCTCGAGGACCTGATTACCCGGCGGCACATCGAGAACATGGCCAAGATCATCCTCGTCACCGGTTCGATGGTCGGCTATGCCTACTCGGTGGAGTTCTTCATCGCCTGGTACAGCGGCAACCTGGCTGAGCAGTTCACCTTCATCAATCGGGCCTTCGGTCCGTACAAGGTGGGCTACTGGATCATGTTCATCTGCAATGCCTTCATCCCGCAATTGTTCTGGTTCCGCAAGATCCGAACCAGTGCGCTGGGGGTCTGGATCATCAGTATCTTCGTCAATATCGGCATGTGGTTCGAACGCTTCGTGATCGTGATGAGTTCGCTCAGCCGGGACTATCTGCCCTCGAGTTGGGGACACTTCACTCCGACTCTGATCGACCTCCTCACGCTCGCGGGAAGCTTCGGGCTGTTTTTCACGCTCTTCCTGCTGTTCATCCGCTTCTTGCCGATGGTGGCCATGGCAGAGGTCAAGAGCGTCATGCCGCAGGCGCTGGTTTCCCACGAGGGGCACAAACCCTTCGGTGACTACTGGCCCGACGCACCCCATCCGGACCGCCAGCGTCCCAAGCACGGGGAGGATGCAACGTGAGCCGGCAAGAGACCCGAATCTGGGGCCTGATGACCGAATTCGACGATGTCGCCGAGGCCGTCCACGCGGCAGAGAAGGTGCGTGACGCCGGCTACGAGTGCTGGGACACCCACACGCCCTTTCCGGTTCACGGCCTGTCCGATGCGATGGGAATGCGTGATACGCGCCTGCCATGGCTGGTCCTGGTTTGCGGGGCGACCGGCATGGTTCTGGGCCTTGCGATGCAGCTCTGGATGAATGGCATCGACTATCCGCTGAACATCGCCGGCAAGCCGCTGTTCGGAATTCCGGCCAATATCCCGATCGTCTTCGAATCGACGGTGCTCTTTGCAGCGATTTCGGCGTTCGTCGGCATGTTGATCGCCAACGGCCTGCCACGCTGGTATCAGCCGGTGCTACGCAGTGAACGCTTCCGGCGAGTGACCAACGACCGCTTCTTCATCGTCATCGAAGCCAGAGATCCGAGCTTCGATGTGGAGAAGACGCGCGCATTTCTCGAGTCTCTCGGCGGACTCGGTGTCGAAGTCGTGGAGGACTGAAGCGATGCCGAGACCGATGATCTACCTGTTGATACTGCTGGTTTGTGCGTCCTTCGTGCCGCTGGCCCTGATCGCCCGGGCGCGTACCAGTGTCTCGAGCCGTCCGCGGATCCACATCGTCCCCGACATGGACTCACAGGAGAAGTTCAAGGCGCAGTCGGCGAGCTTGCTGTTTTCCGACGGCCGGGCGATGCGGCTGCCGGTGGAAGGGACCATCGCCCAAGGCGAGCTGCAGGACGACGATCACTACTATCGGGGCAAGGTCGGCGAGACGTTCACGACGACCTTTCCGGACCAGATCCGGGTCGATCGGGCGCTGCTCGAGCGGGGCCGGGAACGCTTCGGCATCTACTGTGCCCCGTGTCACGGTCTGGCCGGAGACGGTGACGGCATGGTCGCGCGTCGCGCGGACGAACTGCAAGAAGGCACCTGGACTCCGCCGTCGAACTTGCACGACAAGACGGTCGTCGAGCGACCGGTGGGGCATCTCTACAACACGATCAGCAACGGAATCCGCAACATGCCTTCGTACGGTTCGCAGATCCCCGTTGAAGACCGCTGGGCCATTGTGGCCTACGTTCGTGCGCTCCAGCGGAGCCGGCGCGCGAGTATCGACGAGGTCCCCGCGGACAAGCGGTCGACTCTCCGCTGAGGCGAGGTGGGTGATGCAACAGATCACGGACATCAGCCGGGAAAACCGCTTCCTCGAGGGCTTGTCGGGGCGGTTGACGATCACCGGGGTGATCCTGGGCGTGGTGGGCCTCGGGGCGGCCTTCGGTCTGGCTCAAGGGGCCGAGGGTGGGGTGCACCGCCTGTGGTGGTCGTACCTGATGAACTGGGTGTTTTTCCTGAGCATCTCGCTCGGTGCGCTGGGCTTCGTCCTGATCCAGCACCTGACGAAGGCCGGATGGTCGGTCGTTCTGCGGCGGATCGCGGAAGCACTGGCCGCCAATACGCTGGTTTGTGGCCTGCTCTTCATACCGCTGCTCTTCGGTTTGCACGACCTCTATCACTGGCTCGACGCCGAGGCGGTGGCTGCTGACCACATCTTGCAGCACAAGGCCGGTTTTCTGAACCTCAACTTTTTCCTGATTCGGATCGCGTTCTATTTCGTGGTCTGGATCGGTGGCAGCCTGTTCCTGCTCCGGACGTCGATCAGACAGGATCAGACCGGGGACTATCGCCTGACTCAGCGGATGGAGGCAGCATCGGCGCCGCTGATGTTCCTCTACGCACTGACCGTCACGCTGGCCTCTTTCGATCTGCTGATGTCTCTCGACCCGCACTGGTTCAGCACGATTTTCGGCGTCTACTTCTTCGCTGGCGGCTTTCTGGCTTTTTTCGCGTTGCTCCCCGTGATCGTCTGGTGGTTGCAAGGGCGCGAGCGGCTGGAGCGGGCGATCACTCCCGAGCACTACCAGGACATGGGCAAGTTCATGTTCGCCTTTCTGGTCTTCTGGGGTTACATCGCCTTTTCCCAGTTCATGCTGATCTGGTATGGCAACCTCCCCGAAGAGATCGGCTGGTACGTGCGTCGCGAGGCCGGCACCTGGTCCGACATCGCCTGGTTGATCGTTGTCGGCCACTTCATGTTGCCTTTTGCGTTCCTGATGTCAAAGCACGTCAAGCGGCGGCTGGCGATCCTGGTGCTGGCCGGCCTCTGGCTGCTTGCGATGCACTGGATCGATCTGTACTGGATCGTGATGCCGGAGTTGAATCAAGAAGCGACCGAGGTCCCGTGGAGCCTGTTCGATCTGCTCTGCCTGGTGGGCATGGGTGGTTTCTACCTCGCCGGCTGGTCGCGGATGATCGGCAGGGCTGCACTGGTGCCCGAGAAGGATCCGCGACTGGGCGAGTCGCTGAGTTTCGAGAATGTCTGAGCCCGCGCGCGTGGTGACGGCGGAGTGAGGAGAGCGTGATGTGGAGCAGGGGGCAAGGCGATCCCGACACCCTGACGCTGGGGGTCGTCCTCGCAGCCGGGACGATCATCATCATCGCGATCGTGCTGGCGCTCGAGGGTTTCTACAACTACGCCGAGGAGCAGATGCTCGAGCAGCGGGTCGTGGCGGTCGAGGATACCGGACTGGCAAGAGTTCGCGCCGAACAGCTCGAGAAGCTGATGGAGTACCGCTGGGTCGATCGGAAGGAGGGCCGGGTACAGGTGCCGATCGAGCGTGCGATGGAGTTGGTGATCGAGGATGCGGCGAAGGATGGAGCCCGGCGGTGATTTCTCGCGGCGCCATCGTTCTGTGTGCGTGCCTGGTGCTGGGTTCATCTCAGGCGCAGACAGTCACCGCCGTGCCGGACGAACTCGAGGGTGTGGGCGTCACCGAGCATCTCGGGCGCATGCTTTCGCCCGAGCTGAAACTGATCGACGACAATGGCCAGCAGGTCGTGCTGGGCGACTACTTCGACGGGCAGCGCCCGGTGATTCTCAGCCTGGGCTATTTCCGTTGCCCGATGCTCTGCAACCTGATCTGGAACAGTCTGGTCGATACTCTGCGGGAGTTGGAGTGGACGGCGGGGCAGGAGTTCACCATCCTGACCGTCAGCATCGACCCCAAGGAAAGCTCGACCCTCGCCGCGGCGAAAAAGGAGAGCTACATCCGCAGTTACGAGCGGCCTTCGGCCGCGGCGGGTTGGCACTTCCTGACCGCTGACCAGGCCACGATCACCGAGCTGGCGACGGAAGTTGGCTTCGACTATCGCTATCTGCAAGAGCAGGATCAGTTCGCCCACACTGCAGTGCTGTTCATGCTCTCACCGCAGGGCAAGCTCGTACGCTACCTCTACGGCATCGCTCAAGAGCCAAAGACTCTACGCCTGGCATTGGTCGAAGCCTCCGAGGGGACGATCGGCACCGCCTTCGATCGCGTGCTGCTCTACTGCTTCCACTACGACTCCAAGGAAAGACGATATACGCCCGCGGCGATGGCGCTGATGCGGGTGATGGGAGCGATCACGATCGCGGCTTTGGGATCGCTCCTCCTGGTGCTCTGGAGGGTTGACAGGCGCCGAAAGAAGAAAAAGGCCGCGACGGACGCACGATGATGAGCTTGCTCGATCACCTTTTCGGCGCGATCGCGGTGGCTGGTCCCGGTGACGGCATGAGCCTGCCGGTGCGGGCCGCCGACGTGGCCGAATCGGTGGACTGGACCTTCAACTACATCTTCTTCGTCAGCGTGTTCTTCTTCGTGCTGATCACGGCGCTGGCTGTGATTTTCGTGGTCAAGTACCGCTACCGCGGCGACCGCGAACTCGGCGATGGGCCGTCCCACAGCACGGCGCTCGAGCTGACCTGGACGATCATCCCCAGCATTCTGGTGGTGGTGATGTTCTACTCCGGCTTCAAGGGGTTCATGCAGATGAACCTGCCGCAGCAGAACTCGTACGAAATCCTGGTCAACGCGCAGAAGTGGTCGTGGGAGTTCACCTACCCCAACGGATATGTCGACAAGGATCTGCACATTCCCGTCGATCGCGAAATCCGTCTCGTCCTGTCTTCCAACGACGTGATTCACAGCCTCTTCATTCCCGCCTTTCGGGTCAAGAAGGACGTGGTTCCGGGCCGTTACAACAAGCTGTGGTTCAAGGCCACCAGGCCGGGGACCTATACACTGTTCTGCGCAGAGTACTGCGGGACCAGCCACTCCAACATGCTGGCACAGGTCGTGGTACATCCCGCCGGTGAGTTCGAGCAGTGGCTGACGCTGGCCTCGGACTTCATCGCCGCCATGCCACCGGTCGAGGCGGGGGAACGAGTGTTCAAGACCCGTGGCTGCACCCAGTGCCACACGACGGACGGCAACCGTGGCATCGGCCCGACCCTCAAGGACGCCTTCGGACACGAGGCGACGATGAGCGACGGCTCGAAGGTGGTGGTCGACGAAGACTATATCCGCGAGTCGGTACTCGATCCCCAGGCCAAGGTGGTTCAGGGTTTCGAGCCGGTCATGCCGACGTTCCAGGGACGTATCAAGGACAAGGAAATCACCGTCCTGATCGAGTACATCAAGAGCCTCAGCTCGGGCAGCCAAGATGCCGCCCAGGAGGGCCAGCAATGACCGCCATCGATGCCGGCGCGCAGGCGGAGACGAACTACCTCAACGCCTCGCGTGGGATCCTCTCGTGGATCTTCACCCTCGACCACAAGCGGGTCGGCGTGATGTATCTGGTTTCGACGCTGACGATGTTTGCGCTCGGAGGCTTTTTCGCGATGCTCGTGCGTACGGAACTCCTGACGCCCGAGCGCACGATCATGAGCGCCGATACCTACAACAAGATGTTCACCCTCCACGGAGCGGTGATGATCTTCTTGTTCCTGATTCCAGCGATTCCAGCCGCGTTGGGCAACTTCGTCCTGCCGCTGCAACTCGGCGCGCGGGACGTGGCGTTTCCGCGGCTGAATCTGGCCAGCTACCACATCTACATGCTCGGTGCCTTGTTCGCGATCTGGACTCTGGCCACCGGGGGAGTCGATACCGGCTGGACGTTCTACACCCCTTACAGCACGACGACCAACACCAGTGTCGTCTCGATGACCCTTGCGGCGTTCATCCTCGGCTTTTCGTCGATCTTCACCGGGCTGAACTTCATCGTCACCGTGCACAAGATGCGTGCGCCGGGGATGACCTGGTTCAAGCTACCGCTCAACGTCTGGGCGCTGTACGCCACTTCGGTGATCCAGATCCTCGCCACCCCCGTGTTGGCTATCACCCTGATGTTGCTGGCACTGGAAAAGGCCTTCGGGATCGGCATCTTCGACCCCAACCTGGGGGGAGATCCGGTTCTTTTTCAGCACTTCTTCTGGTTCTATTCGCATCCGGCGGTGTACATCATGGTGTTGCCTGCGATGGGCATCATGTCGGAGACGATCTCGGTCTTTTCGCGCAAACACATTTTCGGCTACAAGTTCATCGCCTTTTCGTCGGTGGCTATCGCCCTGATCGGTTTCTTCGTCTGGGGCCACCACATGTACACGTCGGGTCAGTCCAACCTGGCCAGCACGATTTTTTCCTTCCTGACTTTCGCCGTGGCGATCCCTTCGGCGATCAAGGTCTTCAACTGGCTGGCCACGCTCTACCGCGGTTCGATCCGTCTCGATACGCCGATGATCTACGCGCTGTCGTTCATGTTCCTGTTCTTGATCGGCGGCTTGACGGGGCTGTTTCTCGGTACGCTCTCGGTGGATGTCCATCTGCATGACACCTACTTCGTGGTAGCTCACTTCCACTACGTGATGGTTTGCGGGACGGTGACGGCCTTCCTCGCCGGGCTGCACTACTGGTGGCCAAAGATCACCGGGCGGATGTACAACGAGAAACTTGGCCGGATCGCCGCGGTCCTGGTCTTCCTCGGTTTCAACCTGACCTTCTTCGTGCAGTTCCTGATCGGCTACAACGGCATGCCGCGGCGCTACTACAACTACTTGCCGAAGTACCACTCGGGGCACGTGATCTCCACT
>JALTMS010000175.1 GCA_027001345.1 Acidobacteriota bacterium
ACCCTGGCCCAGATGCTGATCGACGGAGGCTGCCGGCTGGTCCTGCTCGGCGGCGAGGAGGATCGCAGCCTGGCAGATCGCCTGGCCGCGGGCCTGACCCGGGCTCCCGTCAACCGCGTGGGATCGACGAGTCTCGAAGCTCTGGTGGACGAGGTGCGGAGCCTGGACCTGGTGGTGGGCTTCGACACCGGTCCCCTGCACCTGGCCACGGCCTGCGGGACACCGGTAGTGATGGTGCTCGGTGGCGGGGCTCACTGCTGGGAGACCGGTCCCTGGGGCAGCGGCGACCTGGCTCTGCAGGCCCTGGAGGTGGGGCACGCGGAGGTCGACCGGGTGCCTCCGGCGGTGGTGGCAGCCGCCTGCCGCGCCCGGCTCGAGGGTCTGGCCGCACCGGAATCCGGGGATGGTTATCGGGTTGTCGTGGCCGAGCCGGCTCCCCCTTCCGATGGGCTCGGAGGCCTGATCTACCGCCACGGCGGCAGCATCAGCCAGGCTCTCGCGCAGCGTCGTCTGCTGGCGGCCTTCGCCGCAGGGGCCGAGGGCCGGATCGACAGTGCTAAGGCCGCAGTCGGCAACCTGGCCGGTGAGGGATGCAAGCAGGCGCGTCGAGCGATCGAGGCTCTCGCGTCGGGCGCGCCCCGGCAGGCTGCGGAGGCATTGCAAGGCCTGTCGGCGAGCATCGACGCTCTGCTCGCGCAGTGTCGGGACGACGCGGAGTGGCGGCTGATCGGGGCCTGGGCCGCAGCCCTGCTGGAGAATCTTCCGGCGATGGCTCCCGAGGCGACGACCCGCGCCTGCCTGGACGTCCTCGAGCGGGTGGTGGCCGCTGTCGGCACAGGTGCCGCAGCTCCAGTGCTGGCCCATAATCGGAGCTGAGGCCGGGAGCCCGCGAGAACGGACCGAGGCCCTCGGACGGATCTTCCCATGTCGGTCGTCTACATTGTCCTGCCCCTGGCCCTGTTGCTTGCCCTGGTCGGTGTGTTGCTCTTTGCCTGGGCTGTGCGCCGGGGCCAGTTCGACGATCTGGAGACGCCTGCCGTGCGCATCCTCGACGATGACGACGGCCCGTCGCGGCGTAGTGGAGGCGAGGCGCGGGATACCGGTTCGGAGCAAACACCTCCCACGGTCTGAGCGGTGGCCCGGGAACATCCCATGGCTTGACCTTCGTCTGATGCTGCTATAACCCTTTACACGTGTGGGGTTTTTTCACGGCTGGCGAAATGCGCGCGCGCCTGCGGTCCGGCAAGGACAGCGAGTGCGAGCAGGCCGTGATTCGACTGGTGATCGGTGGGCTCAGCGGCGTCTACCTCGTCGCTCTGGTCGTCCGCGACCAGCGCCTGGAAGCTGCCGACTGGCGGTTGCTGGCCTGTCTGGGGTCGTTTCTGTTCTTCTCCGTGGTGATCCTCACAGCAGTGCTTCTGCGACCCGGCGTCAGTCCTCTCAGGCGGCACCTGGGCCTGCTCCTCGACATGAGCACCATCAGTTATCTGCTCGTCGAACTGGAGTTCGCCGGTGCGATCTTCCTGCCGCTCTACCTCTGGGTCACCTTCGGCAACGGCTTCCGCTACGGGGTGAAGTACCTCGGACGCGCGTCCGTGCTGAGCCTGCTGT
>JALTMS010000176.1 GCA_027001345.1 Acidobacteriota bacterium
TCGGGGTGGACCAGGGGGGCACCGGGCTTCATCGCCTCGAAGGGATCGAGCACCGCGGGCAGTTCCTCGTACTCCACCTCGATCAGGCCCAGAGCCTCGATCGCCGTGGCCTCGTCCACCGCGGCGACGGCCGCCACCTCGTCTCCCACGTAACGCACCCGTTCCTTGGCCAGCACCTGCTCGTCGTAGCGCGCAGGGCTGACGCCGTACCAGGTATCAGGGACGTCCTCGCCGGTGATCACTGCCAGCACTCCGGGCAGCGCCCGGGCCCTGGAAGTGTCGATGCTCTTGATCAACCCGTGGGCGATGGGACTGGTGAGGATCTTGCCGTAGATCATCCCGGGCAGCTTGAGATCGGCGGTGTACTTGGCCCGCCCACAGACCTTGTCGGGCCCGTCGTAGCGCGTCACTCCGTGGCTGACCACCGCCAGGTCGCGCTTCTGCTCCCGCTCGTCGTCCGCCGGTGGGCGGGTGTCGAGGGGAGTGCCCTGCTGCTCCTTCCAGCCCTGGATCGCCCGGATCAGGCGAGGATAGGTCCCGCAGCGGCAGATGTTGCCGCCCAGCGCCTGCTTGATCTCTTCCTCGCTGGGATCAGGGGCGCGGTCGAGCAGCGCCTTGGCCGACATCAGCATGCCCGGCGTGCAGTAGCCGCACTGCAGGGCGCCGTGCTTGACGAAGGACTTCTGCAAGGGGTGCAGTTCGCCGCCCTCGCCGAGTCCCTCGACGGTCGTCACTTTTCGTCCATCGGCCTGCACTGCCAGCACGAGACAGGAATTGACCGGCTTGCCATCGAGCAGCACGGTGCAGGCGCCGCAGTCACCCATCTCGCAGCCCTTCTTCGTGCCGGTCAGATCGAGGTGATTGCGCAGGGCCTGCAGCAGGGTGGTGTTGGGACTGATGCCCAGGGTGTGGGACGTGCCGTTGACCTCGAGGCGGATCAGGATCTCGTTGCCGCTCATCGCAGCCCCTCCCAGCGGTAGCGGCCGCGCCCCTCGGCCCGGGCCACCGCCTCGCTCAGGGCGCGTCGCGTCAGGACCGCGACGATCTCGCGGCGATATTCCATGCTGCCCCGAATGTCGGTGATCGGCTGAGCAGCTTCCGCGGCAGCCTGCCCGGCCTGTTCGAGAAGCTCTTCGTCGAGAGCCTTGCCCACCAGCAGCCGAGAACAGGCCTCCACGGGCAGGGGCACCGGAGCGACGGCACCGAGCACCACATCGACGTGTTCGAGGCGGCCGGCGGCGAGCACCACCCGCGCAGCGACCGAAGCGACGGCCAGGGCCAGTCCGCCTCGAAGGGTGAAGCGCTGGTAACACGCGCCGCTGCCTTCCGGCTGGGGAGCGACCACCAGGGCCGTCATCACCTCCTCGCTACGGCGGCAGGTCTCACGTGGGCCGACGAAGAACTCCCGGGCCGGAACGCTGCGTTCGCGCTGGCCATCGGTGAGCAGGACCCGGGCATCGGCCGCCAGGCAGATCGGTGGCGTATCGGCACAGGGTACGGCGCGACAGAAGTTGCCGCCGAGGGTGCCCTGGTTGCGGATCTGGGCGGCACCGAGCATCCCCGTCGCCTCGGCCAGAGCGGGGAACGCTTCCCGCACCAGTGGCGAGGTGGCCACTTCGGCCAGGGTGCACAGGGCGCCGATGCGCAGGGAGCCATCGTCCTGGCGGTGAACGCCGCGCAGGTCTTCGAGGCCGCCGAGGGCAACGAGATGCCGGGCCGACTCTCGCCCGCGCTTGAGATCGGGCAGCAGGTCGGTGCCCCCGGCGATGAAATGGGCGCCCTGCCCGAGCTGTTTGAGCAGAGCGACGGCCTGGGCGACCGAATCTGGGCGGTGGTAGACGAAGTCATCGACTCGCATGGCTGGCTCGCATGGCGCACACGCGCGTAATTCCGGGCAAGCCCCGGGATGAAAAACCAAGGACCGAACGAACGTTCGACAGGATAGACCGGGGCAGTGGCTCAGATCAACAGCTTCGAGCGCCTGGGGCGAGACGCGGGCCCCGGCTTCAGCCACGCCAGCGCAGGGTCGAATCCCGAATCGGAGGGCCGGTATGGCTGCCGGTGAGCATTTCCACCGCCTCGAGGAGCACAGCCTGGTGGAGGGCGGCATGCCCCGGATCTCCCGCCGGGGCGCCGAAAGGAAAGCGAATATTGAGCAGGCGCGGCGCGCCGATCAGTCGGCTCAGGGCGGGCAGCAGGCTGAGGCTAACGGTGGGAATCCCAGCCTGCTCGATGCCACGCGCCACCAGGCAGACGGTCTGGACGCAGACCGAGCAGGTCGGCAGCAACACCACCGCCTCGACTCGATCCTCGACCAGGCTCTCGTTCAGGCGCGGCAGCCACTGGCCCAGCCCGGGGAAGGGGCGCACCAGCCCGCCGCAGAAGGAGTAGTGCCGGGCGGGCGGCTGCCCCACCGCACCCCGCGCCGCCAGGGCGTCGAGGGCTCTGCGGGGCAGGGCGCACTCGGGATCCACCGCGGCGTACTTCTGGTCGACGTAGGGCTCGCCGAGGGCCAGTTGCTCTGCTGGCAGGTCGTGGGCGATCACCCGGAATCCCGGATCGCCCCCCGGGCGGTTCAATACGTCGAAAGGCTGGTCGTCCCGGTGATGAAAGCCGGCGGTGGTGACCAGGGCCAGCCGGGGACGATCCGGCGCCGGGCCCGCCAGCACCGGCGGCCCCGGTCTCTGCCAGCGAAAGTCCGGATCCCGCTGCCGAAGCTGCGCTTCGACCCTTCGCAACAGCTCCCGTCCGTCTCTTTCAGCCATGAAATGGTGCCTCCCTCACCTATTTGCGGGTGCGGCCGCCAGGCCCATGGCGCCCAGGCAGGCAATTGGCAGTGCTTCGGCGGTTGATCGCTGCGGACAGGAGGGTGTCGAAGCGAGCGCGCGGCGAGAGATCGAGGGGGCCTGGCTCTGGATCCCGCCAGGCTCGCGGCACGCTGTGCCCGGGAACGCTTTCTCCGGGGGCGGTGCCCACACACTGTCAAGGAGAGCCCAAATCATCGAACCCTGAAGCCTCTCTCGGAGGTTTTCTCGGCCCAACTGACCGACGAGAGGTAGAGGAGAGCCGAAATGATCCCCGGTGTAAATCTTCGAAAAGGGGGTTGAACCCAAATCAGGAATCTCGATAGGATCACCCGACGAACCGGGGTGGACCACGGATGTTCCGCCCCTGCAGCTCGGCTCACGCAGCCGAGGGAAGGAGGATTCCATGAAGTTCATCGTCGAAGCGATCAAGGAAGACTCGCAGTCTCGTGGCTGGCCGCCGCGCCCGCCGAAGGATCCGCCGAAGACCATGTGTGCACTGTGCTCCGAGGATCCGCGTTTCTGTTGGTAGAGCACTGATCGCACTGGCAGAATCCTCGGCCCGGGCGTGCCTGCACTCCCGGGCCGTTCCTATGATGGGCCCGGCAGGCTTCCGGTCACCACCCGTGGATAGAGAGCCGGTGTCCAGGCGCCCCGCCCGAGGCGGCGCCAGCGGCGGGCCGGCGACGGTTCTTGCCGGGCGAGTTCCGCATCGGCTCGAGCCACCATCTGCCAGCCGAACGCACTCGACGCGTGGTAGACGATCCGATCGAGATCCGGCGCCGCAGTATCGAGCAGCGTTCCGAAGCCGTCGTGTCCCGCGACGGAGGCGAGGTACCCGGCCGCGGTGAAGGCCGGGTCGATCTGCTCCTTGAGACGAGCCACGCAGGCCAGGGCGGGCAGAGCGTGAAACAGGGCGCCGACGCGCTGCTCGATCTCGAATCGATCCCGGGCCGCCGTCCCCAGTGTCCCACCGCCGGAAGCCAGCAGGCGCCGAGCCACCTCCGAAGCATGCTCGCCCAGACCCTCCGCGCAGACCTGTCCAGCCAGGCGTAGGGGCGTGCGGTCAGCGGCCTGCAGGAACGCGGGCAAGTCGGCGCTGAGGGCATGCTGCACCGCGTGGCCCAGCAATTCGTGACAGACGGTGCGCAGCGCCGGCGAGGCATCGACCTCGATGCCCGATGGTCTGCGGAAGACCATCGCCAGTCCCGAGGGCACGACGATGCGGCCCATCCGCGGCTGATAGTAGGCATGCCCGCTCTCGTCGGGCACCACCGAGACGGTCACATCGAGGCCGGGAAGATCCCAGCCCTCCCGGGCGAGCCACCCGATCAGCGCCTCGACCAGCTCGAGCAACGCTGTGCGGACACGAGGGAAGTATTCCGAGTCGGCAGTGGGCAGCCGATCCCGTCGTAGGCCCTGGCGGAGATCGAAATACTCCGTCACTGCGATCGGATCGAGATCGGCGACTTGCCGCTCGATCGTCGCCCATCCCCCCGGACCGAACAGCGCCTCGAGCAGGGGTTCCGGGTCGGCGGGCCAGTTCCAGCGCGCCTCGATCCAGCATTCGAGCACCCTCCAGCTTTGCTCGAGCTGGGCTCCACACACCGACTCCCAGGACGCCGACCCTTCCTCGGCAGCGCGTACTGCGGCTCGGCCACGGGCCAGCGCCTCGCGCACCCGCCCCAGCGCCCGGGGCGAGGGGTACTCGCCCAGAGAGTCGAGCAGCAACTCCGCAGCATCGAGCACCTGCTCATCGCGCTGACAAAGTTCGTCGATCATCGGCGGGGCTGTGGGCCGAGAGCTTCGGACCTGGTGCCACCCCGGCGGGCGGCGAGGTAGTCTGCCAGGGGACTGGCAATGTCGAAACCGCTGGCCTTTTCGAAAGCCACGAAGAACGGCGCGGAGTTGCACTCGAGCAGGTAGTCGCGGCCGCTGGCACCCTCGCGCATCAGGTCGACCGCCGCAAACACCATCCCCGACGCCTCGACGGCAGCCAGCACCACCTGCTCGGTGGCGACCGGCATTTTCACCCGGCGCACCAGACTCTCGCCACGCCGAGAGTCCGTAGCCGCGGGGTTGGCAGGAATGATCGCCGCAGCACCGAGCACCCTGCCGTCGAGAACGAAAACCCGCACGTTGTCCCCCACGATGCGACGCTGAATCAGCACTGCGCCTCGCTCTGCAAGCAGCCGCTCTCGGTCCGCGGTCGGCCCGTCTTCCACGGCCTCGGTGAAATCGAGGCCGCCGACGAGGGACTTGCGGATCGTGCCGTGAGTGAAGGCCGGCAGCCGATCGAAGCCCTCGGGGGAGGAGGTCGCCACGGTCTCCGGCACCGGTAGCCCGCGCCACTGATAATCGAGAGTCTCGAAGGGCTTGAGCCCGTGCAGCTCGTGGGACTGTGGCGGATTGACCACCCGTACCCGACCCTCGAGCGCTTCGAGGGCCGCGTTCCAGCCCGCCAGATGACGGCGGGAAGCCGCCACCGACTCCGCCGTCCCGTCGCCCGTCGCCGGCAGACCCAGGTCGATGACCATCAGACCGCGTAGCGCGAGCAGATCTTCACCAAGGGCGCGCACACTGCCTGCGGTGATTTCGAACTCCGGCGGTCGCCGCGAATCGAGCAGCACAGGCTCCACCCCTCGCTCCTCGAGACGCAAGCTCAGCCGGCCGATTTCCAGTCGATCGGGCGGGCCGAGCAGACCGACGCGGATCATGAGGGACAGCCCGTCCCGCCACGAGGGACCTGAGGCGAGGGACCGGCCCCCGCCAGGCGTCGAACTTCGAGCAGCGGCTGGAGAGCGAACTTGGAGTGCTCACAGGCTCCTCGTTCACTGTCCGGCGAGCGCATCGCCTCGAGCGGGCACCCGCCGTGACACAGCGGCATCACGTCGCAACTCTTGCAGCCCGCCTTGTCGAAGGTGTCCCAGGCCAGCCAGCGTTCTTCGATCGCCGCCTGGAATGGCTGCTGCCCGTCGAGCAGGCTGCCGATCGCTCGATCGGCGTTCATCGTCACCTCGTGCCAGCACTTGAAGATCAGTCCATTGGGCGCGATCACGAATCCACCGGCACGATCGGCCGTGCAGAACGCGCCTGGAATCGCATTGGGGTAGCGTCCGAGGGGCAGACCGGCGCGAGCCGCCTGACGATAAATCTCCACTTCGGTGCGGGCGAAACTCTCGGTGGAGTAGCACAGTTCCTGGATGTTGCCGCAGGCCGCGCCATCGAAGGTCACCTGGGCGAGATAGATTCGAACCCGGCGCGCCAGACCCGCGGCATCCAGTGCCCGAACCGCATCGAGGGTCGACATCGCGTTGCGCTGATCGACATTGATCCGCACCTGAAACGAGGCGAGGTCCACGCACTGCTTCATGTTCTCCACGATGCGATGAAAGGTCCCCTGCCCGCCGAGCAGGTGCCGGCGGCGATCATGTTCCTCCGGCGGACCGTCGAGGGTGACCTGCACCGAATCGATGCCCAGTTCGGCCAGTTCCTCCATCAAACCACGCTCGAGGAAGTAGCCGTTGGTGACGATCTGGCCCCGATAGAGCCACCCTCGTTGCCGGCTGATCTCCTGGAAGCGACGAGACAGGTCGGTGACGACCTTGCGCGCCGCAGGAAGCAGCGGCTCGCCACCGTACCAGCAGACGTAGAACTCCCGCAGTCCCGCCGCACGCTGCTCGAGCCACTCCAGCAACGCCTCCTGGACCGCCGAGGCCATGGTCACCCGCAGGTGCTCCTCGTAGCAGTAGTCGCAACGGAAATTGCAGTCGAGGGTCGGCGCAATCGTCAAGTGGAGCTGGTCGGTGCGAAACCGATCCCGCAGCGTGGCGCTCTTGATCGACGCGGCCTCATCGGTGGCGTCATCGACCAGGAAGCCGCCTTCGATCATCCCTTCCCGGTAGGCCAGTTCCCGCTCCCCCGGACAGGGAGTGCGATCGGGGTCGGCCAGCATCGAGCGGACGAAGTCGATCTCCGATGGGTCGATCTCCGCCAACGCCGTCGTGCGTGAATTGAACAGCAGCCAGGCGCCATCCTCGGCCCGAAACAACCTGTTGTATCGGGAGGCTTTCATCAGCGAGTCTCTCCACTTGCATCCACCACTTCCA
>JALTMS010000177.1 GCA_027001345.1 Acidobacteriota bacterium
CACAGGTATTGACCGGCTGACGCGCGCCGATGCCCTGCCCGTGTTTCGCATCGAGTCCACAGCGGTGGACTCTCGCCCCCACGCATCGGCGCGCGTCAGCCGGTCAATACCTGTGAGACAGGCCCACGTGAACCCCGAAGTCGGGACTGTTGTCGAAGGAGATGACGTTCTCGACCAGCCCCACCTCGAGTACCGTACGGGGACGGAGTTCCCATTTCCAGCCGAGGGTGATTTCGTCGGAAGCGTTGTCGAAGGGACCGAAGCCGTCGATCGTCCCCTCTGTGGCCAGGTAGTGAAGCAGCAACCCATGGCGGGGCGCGATGGGCCACTCCAGAGCGGCGAGCACTGAACTCTGGCTCGAACGCAGCACCAGCGGACCGAGGCGATCGTCGCCAAAGTAAGTCCAGCCCAGGGTGAGGTAGCCGTAGAAGCGGCCCAGCCGACGAGAGAACGCCAGACTCGCCCCGAAATCGAGATCCCTCAGCCTGCTGGAGTCCAGTTCGTCCGCAGTATCGACGCGCACCGTCAGCGAATAGGAGATTGCCGGCAGATGCCGCGTGCCGCAGGTGAGGTTGTGCTGCATCGTCAGGCTCAGGCCCTCGGCAAAGACGCCGCGATCGGCCTCGTCGATCACCAGCGGCTCCTCCGCGCCCGGCGGCAGGAGCCGCGTGTGGAGCCGGCCCCGGGGCTGCCCCAGCCGCCCCTGTTGATCGATGCCAAAGAGGTCATGAAAGTTCTGAATCAGTCCGTCCAGGGCGCCGCCGAAGCGACTGCGCCGCTCGTAACTCGCCTCGACCTGAACCGTATCGCTCAGGCCATAGGCCACCGTTGCGGTGAGCTGCAACATCTCCGCATCGATCTCGACCCCCGCCTCTTCGTCCAGAGACCAGAGGTTGACCCACGTGCCCGTGCCGCGCACCTCGAGCTGCCCACGGCCCAGGGTCGATGGGGTGCGAGGCTGCATGGCGAGGCGCAGGGACTGGAAGGGCGACTGAGAACTGAGGTGCAGCGGTCCGTAGCCCACATGAGAAAAGCACAGCCCGCGACCCCGATAGCCCCGAGGCGTCCAGACCAGGGCGGAGGCTCGCCCCAGAACTTCCGGCTCCTTTCCTCGCAAGGCCGCGGCCAGCTCCTCCACTTCGTACCCGCCGATCAGCCGCCGCTCCGGCTCGCCGTCGGCGTCGAGAAAAACGATCTCGGGCACCGCCACCACCCCATACCGCCGGGCCAGACTGGGATTGCGGTCGATATCGACTTCGACCCAGACCCACGAAGCGCCTGCCTCCCTCACGCGCGGATCGTCGAGGACGTCACGCTTCATCTCGTGGCAGTACGGACACCAGGCCGCCCCGAAGAAGAGCGCCACCCCGCGCCCGGACTCCGCCGCGGCAACCCGGGCGGCCTCCACTTCCCGGTGGCGGGCCGACGACCGGGAAGATTCAGCGCCTGCCGGAGCCCACAGTCCCACCAGGAGCAGCAAGATCAGCCATCCCGCCCGAGGACGTGGCAGCGGCCAGCGTAACCAGCGGTCCGCCGGCATCACTTCTTCCACAGCAGGCACTGTCCCGTGGGCAGGTAGCAAGGGGCGTCCGGCTCTCCCGCGAAGA
>JALTMS010000178.1 GCA_027001345.1 Acidobacteriota bacterium
CGACGAAATCGCCGAAAAGGCCGCCGAAGGCCCGGAGATCTACAAGATCTACGGCTTGACGCAGCAGGTCCGGCTGTTGACCGATGGCTTCACGAAAGATCCCGAGGCCCTGCACCAGGCGGCCGAAGTGGTCCGGGGGACGTCCTTCCGAGGTGGCGAGTTCGTCGCCCCGGGCACCGACGATGTCCCCGAAGTCAAGAAGGTCACCCTCCAAGACCTGGCCGAGGCTTTCGGCCCCTCGCCGATCAACATCTTTCCCGACGAGCAGAGCGCGGCCGAAGCCGAGATCGTGATGAACACGCTCTACTTCGAGGCCCAGCGGACGATCAACCCCGAAGCGAGCATGGCCGCACTCGAGGCGATCCTGCGTGCTCACAGCAACATGCCCGGGTCCAAGGCCGTGATCCTCTTTTCGTCCGAATCCTTCCGCATGCTGCGCGTCGAGCGCTTCGACCAGGCCGTCGAGGGGCTCCGCGAGCTGGCCAAACTGGGCTTCCGGGTCTGGACCGTGGATGTCGAAGGGCTCTCCCGACGGGAGAGCGGCGCCTCCGAACTGCTCTCCCTGCTGGCCCAGGACACGGGAGGTCAGTCGATTCGTCGAACCGGTCGTCTGACCCAGGCGTTCGAGGGCGCCGCCGAGCAGCTCTCTTGTCATTACCTGCTCAGCCTGCCCGTGCCTTCGAGTACCAGGTACACCCAGAAACACACCCTGGTGGTCAAGATCGACAGTGACAAGTATCCCGAAATGTGGAAGTACCGCGTCATCGCACCGTCACAGATCACTCTCCCGAGTCTCGCTGCGGTCCGTCGCAACCGGCGCATCGCCGCTCTGCTCTCACCGGAGGATTTCAACGATCCCGAAGTCGTCACGACCCTGGCCTATCCGCTCGAGATCGGCGAGCGCTCTGTACTTCCGGTGCGCGTGCGCGCTGCCCTACGGGATCTGACCTGGCTGCCGGACTCCCGCGGTGGCGTCCGGGCGAGGGTCCTCGTCGATGCCGTCGTTCTGCGGGATACGGGCCGCAGCGCGCAGCCCGTCTGCGAACTGGGTGCCGAGAAGACCGGCCCGATCGAGATTCGCCTCAAGCGTCGACCGGCGGCCGATTCGACAGCCGGCGTCGCGATCCAGCTTCCTTGCCTGTTCGAGAAAGACGGGCTCTACACTGCCCGGGGAGTGATCACAGACATGGAAACAGACCTTTCCGGGGCGGGTCAGAGCGCGGCGATGATCCGCCGGAAAGGCGAGAAGGAGTGGAAGATCTACGCGCCGCGGGTCCAGGCCGCCTCCGGGCGCGATTTTCTCTGGCAGCCGGGCGCCAAGACGATCCAGCGCGACAAGGCGCGCATGGTCGCCCGACAGGTGAACGCACACGATCCGGCCACGGTCGCCGATCGGATCTTCCTCCGTTACCTGCTCTGCGGTCCCGACGCCTCCCAGGCGGGCGTACGCATGCGTCATTTTCTGCTGCGTCTGGTGGAGGGGCAGGCACCCCAGGTGATCCAGGCCTTCTCCCCCGAAACGCTTCATCTCGCGACCACCGGAGCCGAGGGGCCTTTCTGCGCTCCGGGGCTGCTGGCCATAGCAGAATACAGTCTCGAACCCGGA
>JALTMS010000179.1 GCA_027001345.1 Acidobacteriota bacterium
CTCCTCAAATATTTTCGCGTGTGGCCGCCAGGCACATGGCGTCCAAGGTAGGTGACTGGCAGCGCGTTGACGGTTGATCGGTGCCGACCGGAGGGTGTCGAGACGAGCGCGCGGCGAGAGCACGAGGGGGCTCGGCTGCGAGATCTCCTTTCAGGCGCCAGCAAGATCACCCGTCTCGGTGCCGCCGGTCTCCTCTTTGCGCTCCGCTGCGCCGGCCGCCGGCGAAACCCTGTTCTCAGTCGTCCGCCCACGGACCAATGGCAGGTTCTCCAGCAAATGCGGCCAGCGCTGCCGCACCTCGTCCAGGTCCTGGGGACGATCGACGTCCCGGAGGGACGGCAAACGCAGGACCCACGCCCGCTCGGCTTCCAGGCGCTCGAGGGTCTGGGCGGCGACGGCTTCGGTGCCCCAGGCCATGCCCTGGAAGATGGACGGGATCGGCCGGGCCAGGCCGATCAGGCAGTAGCCCCCGTCTTCCGCTTCGCTGATGACGGCGTCGAAGTGACGCAGGCCGTCGAGGGCGGCGTCGATGGCGGCACGATCGAGGGCAGGGCAGTCGGTGCCGATCACGACGACACGCTGGGCGCCCCGGGCGAAGGTCAGGGCAAGTGCGCGTTCCATGCGGGCGCCCAGGTCGCCCTCGCCCTGGGGGTGAACCGGGAAGTCGGTGGCGAGGGCGGCGGGAATCGTTGGCGCGGCCGGGTCCGGCGTGACCCAGAGATGGACCTGCAGGCCGGGGCGCCGGAGGCCGCGGCAGAGTTCCACGACCCTCTCGATGCAGCGGCGCTGAAACTCCGCTGCGCCCTCTTCTCCCAGTGCGGGAATCAGCCGCGTCTTGACCCGCCCCGCTTCGGGCCAGCGAAAGAAAACCGCGAGAGTCTCGTTCATCACGCGCCGGCTTCGTTGCGCCAGACCCTGAAGGTCTCGATGTCTCGCTGGATCTGCGCCCGCAGTTCCGCCGCCGAGCCAAACTTGCGCTCTTCCCGCAGGCGCTCGAGCACTTCCAACTCCACCCGCTCGCCGTAGAGATCCCCCTCGAAGTCCACCAGGAAAGTCTCCACCACGATGCGCCGAAAACCGAAGGTGGGCCGGATGCCGATGTTGGTCACTCCGAGCACGCTGCGCTCGCTCCAGCGGGTGCGCGTGATGTACACCCCCCGGGCGGGCAAGAACTGGTTTTCAGGGGCCAGGTTGGCGGTGGGCACCAGCAGTGTGGTGCCCCGCCCCTCGCCGTGAACGATGGTGCCGACCAGGGTGAAGGGGCGGCCCAGCAGGCTGTTGGCCTCCGCCACGTGGCCGTCGGCCAGAAGCTGGCGAATCGCCGAAGCCGAGATGCGCCGGCCCTCGTGGAGCACCGGTTCGACGCCCCTGGCCAGAAAGCCGTGGCTCCTGCCCAGGCGTGTGAGCAACTCCACGTCTCCGGCCCGGTCTCGCCCGAAGCGGAAGTCCGGACCGACGTAGAGTTCCTTGACTCCCAGGCCTCGCACGAGCACTTGCTCGACGAAGGCCTCGGCGGGCATGTCCGCCAGCCGGCGGTGGAAGGGCAGCACCACCATCGCGTCGATGCCCGCCTGCCCGACCAGTGCCTGCTTCTGGGCTCCGGTGAGCATCAGCCGGGGAGCGCGCTCGGGGCGAAGGACGCGCAGGGGATGGGGGTGGAAGGTGATCACCGCCGAGGCCAGGTCGAGTTCGGCGGCCCGGGAGGTGACCCGGGCCATGATCGCCTGGTGGCCGAGATGCAGCCCGTCGAAGTTGCCGATGGTGGCTACCACCCCACCGGGGGCCGTTCCCGACAGCTCCTCGAGCCTGCGCACGACCTTCATCTCAGAGCCTCCATCGCAGCCAGCGTCAGCCGGGAGGCGAGGTGGGCCAGCAGCCCGGCCAGCAGGTCATCGGCCATGATGCCCCAGGCCCCCGGCCAGCGCTCGACCCGACGGATCGGCCAGGGTTTGGTCACGTCGAAGAGCCGGAAGAAGGCGAAGGCCAGCAGCAACGAGGGCCAGCCCGGGGGCAGGGCCGCGGCGGCCAGGAGCATGCCCGCCACCTCGTCGATCACCACGCAACCGGGGTCGACCTCGCCGAAATCCCGTTCTGTTTGCCCGGCGGACCACAGGCCGAGGAGGGTGGCGAGGAGTACGGCGGGCAGGAAGAGCAGCGGCCGGCCGCTCCACCACAGCAACGCCACCAAGGGCAGGGTGGCGAGAGTGCCGAAGGTGCCGGGGGCGATGGGGATCCGCCCGACACCCAGGGCCGTGGCCACGATTCGGCGAGGTCGGCTCATGCCTCGTCGGAGTCGGCGGGGCCCAGCAGGCGAGCCTGTAACTCCCAGGGGCCGGCGCCGGTGATCGTCACCCGGGCGAAGGTGCCGGCCGGCAACTCCGCGGCTCCCTCGATCAGTACCCGGCCATCGACTTCGGGAGCCTGGCCCTCCCAGCGTGCCGCACCGTGCTCGGGTCGGTCCTCTGCGGCGCCTTCGCAGAGCACGGTCAATCGCTGGCCCCGGCGCTCCTCGCCGCGCTGGTGGCTGATCGAGGCGCAGAGTTCCTCGAGGGCTTCGCGACGCTCGTCCTTGAGCGGCTGGGGAACGTCGTCTTCCAGCCCGTGGGCGGCGGTGCCCTGCTCGTGGGAGTAGGTGAATACGCCGGCACTGTCCGGAGCGAGTTGCTCGACGAAGTCGAGCAGAGTACGGAAGGCGGCATCGGTCTCGCCGGGAAAGCCGACGATGAAGGCCGAACGCAGGCCGGCACCGGGAAGGGCACGGCGCAGGGCTTCGACCTGCCGCAAATAGCTGTCGGCGTCGCCCGGACGCTGCATGCGCCGCAAAACCTCCCGGTCGGCGTGCTGCAGCGGCAGATCCACGTAGCGCACCAGCCGGTGGGCGCCGCTGAGCGCCTCCATCAGGCGGGAGGAGAGACGGCCCGGGTAGAGGTAGTGCAGGCGCACCCAGGGCGGGGTGTGCTCCTGGGCCTCGATCGCCTCGATCAGTTGCGCCAGTCCGTCGCGCAGGCCCAGATCCCGGCCGTAGGAGGTGGAATCCTGGGCGATGAGGTTGATTTCCTGCACGCCGTCGGCGGCCAGATGGCCAATCTCCGCGAGCAGATCGTCCAGGGGCCGCGAGCGCATCTTGCCGCGGAAGGAGGGAATCGCGCAGAACGCGCAACTCTGGTCGCAGCCTTCGGCGATCTTGACGTAGGCCGACCAGGGCGGTGAGAGTCGCAGTCGCGGCTCGCTGGCCGCGTAGAGTTCTTCGGCCGCGCTGCCCGCGGCGGGCAGCGGTGGCAGGGCCGGCGCGGGGGCCCGGGTCAGCTCGCCCACCTGGCGGATCTGGTCCAGGCCGACGAAGCCGTCGATCTCGGGCAGGTTGGCCGCCAGCTCGTCACCGGAGCGCTGGACCAGGCAGCCGGCTGCGATGATCCGCCGTCCTCTGCGACGGGATTTCCACTCGGCGGCCTCGAGCAGGGTTTCGACGGACTCCGCCCGGGCCTTGTCGATGAACGAGCAGGTGTTGACCACCAGCACGTCGGCGGTCTCCGGGTCGTCGACAAATTCGGCCCCCTCGGCCGCCAGGCGCCCGAGGATCAGCTCGCTGTCCACCTGGTTCTTCGGGCAGCCCAGCGAAACCATCGCCACCCGGCGCCGGGATCCCGCACCGCTGGAGGGAGAGTTCACGGATACAGTCGCTGCAGGGTCCGCGGATAGGGGATCGCTTCGCGGGCATGGTGAATCCCGCAGATCCAGGCCACGACGCGCTCGAGGCCCAGGCCGAAGCCAGCGTGGGGGACGCCTCCGAAACGCCTGACGTCGAGGAACCAGCGGAAGGATGCCTCGGGCAGATTGTGCTCGCGCAGGCGCTTTTCGAGTAGCGCCGCGTCGTGGATCCTCACGCTGCCACCGACGGGCTCGCCGTAGCCTTCCGGGGCGAGGACATCGACGCACAGGGCGCGGGAGGGGTTTTCGGGGTCCGGCTCCATGTAGAAGGCCTTCACCTCGCTGGGGTAGCGATGGACCATCAGCGGGCGATCATGGCCCTCGGCGAGAATCGTCTCGTCCAGGGCACCGAGATCGGACCCCGGTTCGAAGGGGGGAGCACCGGCCTGCTCGGCGCGCCGAACGTTTTCGGGGCGGGTGAGGATCTCGGCAGCCTCGTCGTAGCTGAGTCTGGGGAAGGGGGGCACGATGGCCTCGAGCCTGGCAGTGTCCCGCTCGAGGATCGCCAGTTCTTCGGCCCGGCGTTCGAGTACCCGCCCGACGAGATGGGCGATCAGTTCTTCGGCCAGGCTCATCGTCTCGTCCAGGCCGGCCCAGGCGATCTCCGGCTCGACCATCCAGAATTCGGTCAGGTGACGTCGGGTTTTGGATTTCTCGGCGCGAAAGGTTGGACCGAAGCAGTAGACCTTGGAGAAGGCCTGGCAGGCGGGTTCGAGATAGAGCTGTCCCGACTGGGAAAGGTAGGCCGGCTCGCCGAAGTAGTCGGTCTCGAACAGGGTACTGGTGCCCTCGCAGGCCGCCGGCGTGAGGATCGGGGAGTCGATCAGCACGAATTCCCGATCATAGAAGAAATCACGGATAGCCTTGACGATCTCGTCCCGTATCCGAAGCACGGCCCAGGGGCCTCGGTGACGCAGCCAGAGGTGACGGTGGTCGAAGAGAAACTCGGTGCCGTGTTCCTTGCGCCCGATGGGATAATCTTCGGTGGGGGTGACGACCTCGAAAGCGGCGACCCCCAGCTCGTAGCCACCCGGTGCTCGCGCATCGGCACGCACCTGACCGCGGACCTTGACCGAAGTCTCGTGACCACAGCGGGTGATGCGCTCGAAGGTCTGGGCATCGACATCCCGCACCGAGGCGACGGCCTGGCACTGGCCGGTACCGTCGCGCAGGACCAGGAAGGCGATCTTGCCCTTCGAACGGAGGTGGGTCACCCAGCCGGCAACAGTCACCTCCTGGTCGACGTGCTGGT
Organism: Acidobacteriota bacterium; assembly: GCA_027001345.1. Classification (GTDB taxonomy): domain Bacteria; phylum Acidobacteriota; class Polarisedimenticolia; order J045; family J045; genus JALTMS01. Next base: position 4,961 of record JALTMS010000179.1, read on the forward strand.
CGAGGTGCCGGATCAAGACCCTTGGAGCGGACACTTCAATCCTCGCTGTCCTGGGGCTTGTAGGCCGCCATCAGTTCCTGCTGGATCTCGGCCGGCACCTTCTCGTAGCTGGCCAGTTCCATGGTGAACGAACCCCGGTCCTGGGTCAGTGACTTGAGCGTGGCCGAGTACTCCAGCATCTCGGCCATGGGCACCAGCGCCCTGACGATGCTGCGCCCCGACTGACTGTCGGAGCCCTGGACCTTGCCGCGGCGTCGGGAGAGGTCGCCGAGGATGTCACCCATGTTTTCGTCGGGGCAGGTGACCACGACTTTCATCACCGGCTCGAGTACCACCGGCGCGGCACGCATCACGCAGGCCTTGAAGACCTGTCGGCCGGCAATCTGGAAGGCGATGTCCTTGGAGTCGACCGGGTGCTCCTTGCCGTCGAAGATCACGGCCTTGACGTCGCGCAGCGGATAGCCGGCGATCACGCCCTCCTCCATGATCTGCTTGACGCCCTTTTCGATCGAGGGCCAGAAATTCCGGGAGATTGCCCCTCCGACGATTTCCGAGGCGTATTCGAAGCCACCGCCGCGTGGCAGCGGCTCGATGCGCATGTGCACCTCGGCGAACTGCCCCGCGCCGCCCGATTGCTTCTTGTGCCGGTAGTCGCCGGAGGCCGCCTTGGTGATGGTCTCGAGGTAAGGGATCTTGGGCTTCTGCAGGATGCCCTTGACTCCGTCGCGGTGCTCCATCTTGTCCATCGCGGTGCGTACGTGGTCGATGCCCAGGCCGTGGAGCATCAGCTCGTGGGTCCGCGGATCGCGGGACAGGCGCAGGGTAGGGTCTTCCTCGGCCAGGTGGGCCAGGGAGCGGGCGATCTTCTCGTCGTCGCCCTTGCCCTCGCCATGCACCGCGTAGGCGATCACCGGCTCGGGGAAGGGGATCGGCGCGACGTGGGCCACGCTGCCCTTGTCGGCGACGAGGGTGCTGCCCGTGCGCGTGGCCTTGAGCTTGGTGACGAAGCCGATATCACCGGCCGGCACCTCGCTGACCTTGGTCCCTTCCTTGCCCCGGGCGATCGCCAGACCGGAAAGGCGCTCGGCGGTCTCGGTGTCGGCGTTCCAGGCGTTCTGGTCGGCGACGATCTTGCCCGAGAAGACCCTGAGCAAGCTGATCTGCCCGGCGAACTTGTCGATGTAGGTCTTGAAGACCTGGGCCACCAGGGGGCCATCGGGATCGGCCGTCAGCTCGAGCGGCTGACCGTCGGCATCGGTGATCGTCGGCAAGGGCCGATCGGCCGGAGAGGGGGCGAAGCCCACCAGCGCTTCGAGGATCTGATGCACACCGACCATCTTTGGCGCGGCAGTGGCGAAGACCGGGAAGAGGCTGCGCGAAGCGATGGCCAGCGCCAGCCCGCGGCGGAACTGATCGTCGCTCAGCTCGCCCTCTTCGAGGAAGGCATTCATCAGCTCGTCGTCGCTCTCGGCGACCATCTCGATCAATTGTTCCCGGGCGGTGGCGATGGCGTCGGCCATTTCCGCCGGCGGATCGGCAATTTCCACTTCACGACCACCGGACTTGGGACGCAGCGCCTTGCCCGTCACCAGGCAGACGACGCCCTCGATCTTCTCGCCGGCTCCGATGGGTAGCGCGATGGGCATCACCTGGCGGCCGAAACGCGCGATGAGAGTCTCGACCACCGTGGCGAAATCGGTGTTCTCCCGGTCGAGTTGGGTGACGGTGAAGACCAGCGGCTTGGCGTCGCTTTCGGCGTCCTCGAACATCTTCTCGGTCTGGACCTCGATGCCGTGGACCGCATGGACGGTGAGCATCGCGCAATCCGCCGCCCGCAGGGCCGCGGCGGCCTCGCCGATGAAATTGGTGTAACCCGGAGCGTCGATCAGGTTGATCTTGCACGCGCCGTGTTCGAGATAGGCGACAGCCACTGACATGCTGACC
>JALTMS010000180.1 GCA_027001345.1 Acidobacteriota bacterium
CACGGCCATCACCAGTCGGCCGGCCAGCAATTCCTTCTTCGCCACCAGGAGCTGCGGATCGATGGCGAGTGCCGCGCAGAGCAGAGCGCCACCACCAACGGAGACCACAATGTTGTCATCCAGACCCAGGGGCAAGCTCTCGGCGACGGCCATCACCACCGTGACGATCAGCACTGGCAGGAGCCACGAGGCTTCCACCGCCACACCCAGGGTCCAGCCGTAGAGAGCGGCAGCCCCCGCGCCCCCGAACAGTCCGAAGGCCGCCAGCCCGATCCAGGACTTGTCGGGATTCCATGGCAACCGGCCACCCCGACCCCGGGCGAGCGTCCCGGCCACGGTGGCCATCCCGTCGCCGAAGGCCAGCAGGCCCCAGGCCGCTGCGACGATTTCCGGGCGCTGGGGAAAGATCAACACCAGCGCCAGGATGCTTGCCGGATAGAGCACGATGCCCAGATCGTGCCCCCGCTCGGCGGCCGCGCCGCGAAAGATCCGGCGGCCGCCATAGAGAGGGAGCAGAAAGAGGTTGTGCAGCAGCGCACCGGCTGCCAGCAAGGCGGCCTGCCAGGGCGTCAGCCACACCAGCAGGAAGGCAAAGCCTCCCATCGCCACATGCACGCTCTTGCGCGCCATTTCCCGACCGAAGGTTCCCATCGAGGCGCTCCTACCCGGATCCGGCGGCCGCCCCACCGGCCTGCAACCACTTCATCATCCGCGCCAGCCCTTCCGCCGCCGGCGTGATCTGGTAGCCCAGTTCCCGCCGCGCCCGCTCCGAAGAGTAGGCCCATTCGTGACGGTAGATCTCCACCTCTCCGTCGCTCAGCGGAGGCTCGATGCCGGTCCAGCGCGCCTGCCAGCACAGCACCTTGCCCAGCAGCGCGGCCACCGAATAGGGAATCACCCGCCGCGGGACCGCCACGCCACTGGCCCGGGCCATCAACTCGAGCGCCTGGCGCACGGTGAGGTTTTCTCCCCCCAGCACGTAGCGCGTCCCCGGCTCCGCCTTCTCCAGGGCCAGCACGAAGCCCGCTGCCACGTCTTCGACGAAGGCCAGGCACTGGCGACGATCCCCCGGGCCGATGGTCCCGGGAAGGCGACCCCGCAGCAGATCCCGGCCCGCAGCGGCAAGGATGTTGCCGTCGGTCATTCGCCCCGGCCCGTAGACCACACCCGGGTAGAGCACCACCAGCGGGGCGCCGGCTTCCATCCGCCGGCGCAGTTGGCGATCGGCGAGCAGCTTGGTGCGCTCGTAGTCGTTGCGCGGCCGACCGTCGTGGAGCGAATCCTCGTCTCCGGTGGTTCGGTCCGTGGGCCCGAGAGCGACGAAGGACGAGCAGATCAGCACTCTCTCGATCCCGCGCTCGAGGGCCAGGTCGATCAGCCTGGCCTGGGCCTCGACGTTGACCTTGTCGAACAAGGAGGGATCCTTGACCCAGCGCTTGACCAGCGCGGCCAGATGGATCACCGCCTCGGCCTCTGCCAGCCCCCGGGCGAAGCTTTCCGGATCGAGCAGATCGCCCGGCGACACCTCGAGGCCCTCCCGCGGCTCGAGCGCCTCGGGACGACGCGCGAGAGCCAACACGCGATGCCCTGCGCCGAGCAGGTGATCGATCACTCGCCCGCCGAGAAAACCGGTACCCCCGGTGAGGAAGACCTTCATCGGAGGTCGCCCCCGGCCGCCGCCGAGCCGGCGCCCAGGTACTCGGCCGCCCACTGACGCCAGTCCCGGGGGGTCCAGTCCAACGCGGCCTCGAGGCGAGTGGTGGCCAGCGGTGTGCTGGCCGGACGGCGCGCCGGCAAGTCCACCGCAGCCGGATCGGTCCCCACCACCCGAGCCGGATCGGCCCCGACGATGCGCGCCAGCTCGCGAGCGAAATCGGCCCGTGATCCCGCTGGGGGATTGGCCAGGTGCCAGACGCCGGTCAGCTCCGACTCGAGGATGCGTTCGACGACCTGGGCGATCTCCAGGGTGCAGGTGGGCCGGCTGATCCAGCCGTCGAAGACCCTGACGGCCTGATCGCTCTGACGCAACTGGTCGGCGATCTTGTCGAGGAAGGTCGGCCGGCCGGGTCCGAAGACGAAGGAAACGCGCAATACCACCGCCTCGACCAGGGTCTCGAGAACGGCCAGCTCACCGCGGAGCTTGCTCCAGCCGTAGAGGTTCACCGGCGCGGGCGAGTCGGCCTCGTCGTACTCGCCCTGCTTTTCGCCGTCGAAGACGTAATCGGTGGAAAAGTGGATCAGCCGGATACCCTCCCGGCGACAGATCTCCGCCAGGTGCGCCGGCCCCTCGGCGTTGATCCGCTCGGCGGCATCAGGATCTTCCTCGCACGCATCGACGTTGGACATCGCCGAGCAGTTGATCACCACCGTCGGGCGCAAGCGAGCGATCTCACTCGCCATGCCCCAGCGGTCGCAGAGGTCGATCTCGGTCCGCGTGGCCGAAATCGTGTGGGGGAATCGAGACTCCAGCCGGGCGGCGAGGGTGCTGCCCACCAGCCCGCCCGCGCCAAGGATCAGTGGCCGAACCTGAAGATTCTCCTGCACCGTTCTCTCCCCTTCCCCCCCGCAGTCTCGCGCTGGCGCCCCGGAGAAGGGCCCGAGAATACCCCAACCCACCACGATTCATGAGCACTTCGGCTCGAAGCTCGATGATCCATCCGGCTCAACGGGAATCCTTCAGATCGAGAATCTGGCCGATACCGGCCAGATCGATCACCAGGCGGATCTCGTTACGGCTGTTACCGACGAAATCACGCCGATCCCAGCCGAGCTGGAAGCTGCAGCACTGGGTGGAGTAGCGCAGCAGATAGTACTGGTGGTCGAGCCGCCCGTCCTCCAGGTTGTAGTCCAGATCCATCTGGCCGGAAAAGCGCCGGTTGAAGGTTCGTCCCCAGCGAGTCCGCAGAAAGCTCGATCCATTGGTCACCGCCGGGTTGGCCGGTCGGCGCCTGTACCACGAGCCCTGGAAGTAGCCTCGCTCCCCGGTGCCCATCAGCGCGGAAACCTGGGTTTCGGTCAGCACGTTGTTCGCCGGATCGAAAGTGTAGGCCACGTCGAGCGCCTGCTCGTTGGTCGGGTTGAAGCGCCCCCGAATCGTGATCGGCGAGAAGGACCTCGCCCCGCTACTGACGGTCACCACCCGCCCGGTGAGCGGATCCCGGCGAGGCTCGAGAGTTTCCGGATCGAGCAGGACGGTGTAGACCCGGCTCAGATCACGCACCAGCGAGTAGGACTGGTAGATTTCGAGGCTCGCGATCTCGGTGGGATTGAGGGCCTCGGCCACCTCCAGGCGGGGCATCACCTCGGGTTCATCCTGCTCCACCTCGCTGCGTTGTTCCTTCTCCTCGGCTTCCTTCTCCACCGCTTCGAGAGACGCATCCTCGGCGCTGGCCACACCGCTGGGGCGACCGGTCCCCGGTGGACGCAGGGCGAACAGGCGCTGTCGCACGCCGTAACGAAAGTCGGAGAGTTCACCGGGCACCGAGTCGATCTCGTCGAAGACGACGATGTCCCGCTGATCGACCCCCGCCGGCGGACGCCAGCGGTAGTCGACGAAAGGCTCGATGACGTGCTTGAGCTTCGGCGAGAAGGTCCACTTGGGGGTCGGAAAAACTCGCTGAAAACGCGGACCCGAGAAGCTGAAGCCGGCATTCCACAGGCTGCGGAACAACGGCTCGCTGACCACCGAAAGGTCGGTTCCCGTGGCCGGTGCATTGGTGTGGGTATACCAGGTCCCGCGCCATGCGGCCGAGAGCTGAAAGTCGAGCCAGCTACTCCGAACGAGGGGGACGCTGATGCGAGGATTGACATCGATTCGGCCCCAGCGGTTGAGAACCCGCGTCTCCAGGCCCTCGTCGCCGCGCACTCCGGGAACGCCAGTGGGCGGCTCGAGAATGCGCTTTTCGAATCCAGCGATCGAACTCTCGAACGAGAGATAGAACGGCGTGCGCCCGAGCCGCTGGCTGCGACCACGCAATTCGATCTCCGGAAGCTGGCTGTTGACCACCTGCCCGGTCAACAGACGCTTGTCCACGGTACCGCCGACGAAATATTGCTTGTGACGCCTGGCTCGCAGGGAAAGCGAGTACCAGGACCAGTTGCGGGTGATATCGATCGTGGAATAGGTCTGCGGCGTCGATGAGCGAGCCAGGTCGGTCTCGTAGTCGGTGGTGTAGTCGAAGTCGGAGATCGTCTCCAGCTTGGCCGTCAGCTTGAAGTCTCGCGGCAAGTCTTGCCGCTGCTCCCATTCGAAGCGGTAGCGCGTGCGACGCCTCACCTGGTCGTTGATCCAGTAGGCGCGCCCGCGCGCCTTGCCATTCCAGGTGGGCAGCCAATCGAGTTCGGCGCCCAAGGCTGCTCCGACGCGGGTGTAGGCATCGAAGTAGAGCGTCACGTCGGCATGGTCCCCCAGGACCCAGTAGTAGGGCACCGACAGGCTCTGACCCAGCTTGTCGGAGGAACCGAACTCGGGAAACAGGAAGCCCGACGCACGATCTTCCTTGATCGGCCAGACCAGATACGGCGTGTAGAACACGGGAACGCGGCCGGCCCGAAACGACACGCCCCGCAAATGGGCGTAGCGACCGAGGTCGAAAACGCCGCGGCGAATCCGAAACGACCAGTAGGGGATCGGCTGCGTACAGGTGGTGAACACGGCCTTCTCGACGCGCACCTTGCCCTTGTCGAGCAGTTCGAGACGCGCGGCCCGCAGAATCGCCCCGTTCTCCTCGAGGACCGCCACCGCCTGGTCCATCTCGCCGGTGCCCTCCTCGTAGCGATAGATCAAACGCGTCCCGCTGAGCACGGCTCCGGGTATGCCGAGCACCACATTCCCCGTAGCCTCGGCAATCTTGCGGTCCTGGTCGATGAAGACCTCATCGGCAAGGATCTTCGCCCTGGGCCCCTCGAGGATCACGTTGCCTTTCAGCAGCAGCCAGTGCTCATCGCCCTGGCTGCTCTGGAAGCGATCGGCGACCACCCGATCGAAACCCACGCCCGTGCCGGCCAGAGGCGGCGCCGCCACGCTGGCCGGCACGGCGCAGATGGCGCTCAGCACCAGTGCCCGGAACCATCGCCGGCTCAGCAAAAGACCATCCCCGCATAGGCCACGACCTCGCTGTCGTCCCCGGTGACCTCTCCCGAATGGGTGTAGCCGAGAGTCTTTCCCGAGCGGGCGCCGACAATGCGCAGGGCCTCGAGCGCGACCACCGCGCCGGCCGCACCGCACATGCTGATCCCACGCTGACGCACCACCCGCGCCAGGGCCTCGCCATCGAGCGCCTCGAGACAGTCCAGCGCGGCGCGGTCCTTCTCGCGGGCCACCTCGGCGCTCTCGTAATGGGTCATGTCGGTGGACACGGCGATCAGCGGCCGGGGCTCGGGGCAGCTCTCGATGACCTCTGCCAGAGCGCGACCGATCGCCCGGAGGGTGGGTGCGGCGGTGACGCCCAGCACCAGGGGAGCGATCCGGACATCCGGCCGTCGGCGCTGGATGAAGGGAAGCTGAACCTCCAGGCAGTGCTCGGCGCTGTGGGCCCGGGAGTCGAAGCGCAAGAGATCGAGTCGGGCAGCGAGAGCCTCGAGCAAGTCTCGGTCCACGGCGAGCTGACCGAGAGGCGTCGCCCAGTGACTCTCCTCCGCAGCGGCCAGCGCCGCACCCCGGCCCGTGTGGTTCGGTCCGATGAGCAGGACTCGCTCGGGCACCGCCACCGCATTCCAGACAGCCCCGGCGCAGGCTCCGGAATAGACGTACCCCGCATGGGGCACGAGCACCCCCATCGCCGCCATCTCGGTGGCAGGCGCCGGCATCAGTTGATCGAGCAGGGCGGCGAGGCGAGCGCGATCGGCGGGATAGAAGGCCCCGGCCACCGCGGGATACCTCACGGCTGGCATCTTCTTCCTCTCCCAGGGCACCGTCCCCGCTTCAGGTCCCGGTTCCGACGAAGCCACGCGGCTCGGCCCGCATCAGGCGTCAGTCGGGGCAAGAATAGCCGCCTGACGCCCCCTCCGGCCACCGTCTCATTCAGCAAAAAGGGAGGGCTGATGGGGGACGCTCTGACCGGGGCCGAGCAGGTGCCGGACCAGCAGGCCGCGCCGGGAAAGGTCGTCGGCGATGAACTTCCGGTGGCACGAGCGCGGATCGGCCTCCGCGCAGAGCAGGGCCGTGGGCTGCGCCGCCGCCAGGGCCATCAGCCGATCGAGCCCCTGTCGGTAGGCCTCGCCACGGCGATGGGCCGCATAGCCCCCGTCCTGCAAGCCACCGAGACTCGCACCGAGCCAGTGGTAGGCAATACCCGCCTGGCCGAGGATCCGCTCCATCTCGTCCCGGCCATGCCAGGGATGCCGCCGGCTCCAGGGAGACGAGCGTACATCGGCGACGGCGGCGATCCCCGCCTCGACGAGCATCTCGACGAGCTGCTCACTGCTGCGATTGGAGTGCCCGACGGTCCAGATGCTCAGTGCCATGCCCTTGCTCCCACCGCAGACGCCCCCAGGCGATCTCCATGACAGGACTCGGTGCAGATGACAATATTCCGCCGGGGACGATCCCGGCAAGGGGGCTTGACCATGGACCAGTGGCCACGAGTCGTGCTGATCGATGGCTACAACGTGCTGCTCACCCTGGCCGAGCGGGAGCGGACCCGGCTCGCCGACCGGGATCTACCCGCCGCTGTAGATCGCCTGACGACCCTCCTCGGCCAGTGGGCCGCCCTGCGGGAGAGCGAGGTGGTCCTGGTCTGGGACCGTTGCCCGGGCTCTGTGCGAGGCACCGAGGTGGGCCTGCGGGTCGTCCGAATCGACCCCCCCGCCGAGGCCGACGACTGGATCGTCGCGGAAGCCGGGCGCCTGAGTCGTGCCGGACGACCGGTCGCAGTGGTCACTGCCGATCGCGGCCTGATCGCC
>JALTMS010000181.1 GCA_027001345.1 Acidobacteriota bacterium
CCGAGCGCATCGGTTATCCGGTGATCAGCAAGGCCGCGGCCGGCGGCGGCGGCAAGGGAATGCGGGTGGTTGACGGCCCGGAGGAAATGGCCAGCGCTCTCGAGCGGGCCCGCTCCGAGGCCCAGACCAGTTTTGCCAATCCGACGGTCTACATCGAGCGCTACATTCGTCGACCGCGACACATCGAAGTGCAGGTGCTGTTCGACAGTCACGGTAACGGGGTTTCCTTCGGCGAGCGGGAGTGCTCGATTCAGCGCCGGCACCAGAAGATCATCGAAGAGTCGCCCTCGCCGGTGATCGATCCCGAGACCCGGGAGAAGATCGGCGAGATGGCCCTGTCGGCGGCGCGAGCCGCAGACTATGTCGGCGCGGGAACGGTCGAGTTCTTGCGCGACGATGACGGCTCGTTCTATTTCATGGAAGTCAACGCGCGCTTGCAGGTGGAGCATCCGGTGACCGAGGAGGTCTACGGACGCGACCTGGTCAAGGCGCAGATCCGGGTCGCGGCGGGCGAGAAGCTGCGTTGGACTCAGCAACAGCTCGTGCCCCGGGGCCACGCGATCGAGTGCCGGATCACCGCCGAGGATCCGGAGCGGAACTTCATGCCCTGCCCCGGGCGGATCGAAGCGGTGCGCGTACCTTCCGGCCCCGGCATCCGGGACGATTCGGCGGTCAGTGCGGGCTACACGATCCCGATCCACTACGACCCGATGATCGGCAAGCTGATCGCCCGCGGGGCGAGCCGGGGTGAGGCGATCCGCCGCATGCGGCGGGCCCTCGAGGAGTACCGTCTAGAGGGGATCACGACCAATATTCCTTTTCTCAGAAAGCTGATGGATCATCCCGATTTCGTCGCCGGCAACTTGCATACCGGGTTCATCGCCGAGCACGAAGAGCAACTTCACCAGGTGGCCGATCCGAGCGCCGACGAAATCACGCTCTGCGCTGCCGCGATCCACGCCTACCGCTCCCAGATCCAGCGCAGCCTCGAGCAGGACGTGGGTCAGGCGAGCGGTCAGGCTTCCAACTGGCTCCGGCTCGGCCGGGCCCGCTGTCTCGGGAGGCTGGCATGAGATTCAAGGCATTCGACGGCGATCGAGAAGTCGACGTGGAGATCGAGCCCCTCGATGGTGGCTACGCGGTGACCCTCGACGGTCAGCGGCGGGAGATCGATGCGACGAAGCTCGAGGGTTCGTACTACTCACTGATCGTCGACCACCGCTCATACGAGGTTTCCGTCACCGCGGGGGAGGGCGGGGAGTACACCGTGCGGCACAGCGGCCGCAAACGCTCGCTGCGCCTGGTCGATCCCCTCGTGGCCGCCGCCGGAGCGCACCTCGATCGGAGCGGACCGGCCCAGATCACCGCCGCGATGCCCGGCCGGGTGGTCAAGGTGATGGTCGAGCAGGGTGAGGAGGTCGTCGAGGGGCAGGGGCTGATCATTCTCGAAGCGATGAAAATGGAGAACGAGGTGGAGGCACCCCGGGCCGGGACGGTCAGCAAGCTGGAGGTGGTCGAAGGTCAGACCCTGGAATCGGGGGAGATCATCGCCCTGATCGAGTAGCTTCGGGAGCCTATCCGCCCGCGTCCTGGCCGCCCGAGATCGCCTTCCAGAAGTCCGGGCGGTGACGGCGAACCCAGCTCTGCCCCTCTCTGAGAAGATCGGCCTGCGTACGTCCTCCCTGGGTCGAGGCCCGCTGGCCGATGTGGTGAACGTAGGCGCGGCTGATGAAGATCGCATAGCCCTTCTGTGCCAGGTCCCAACACATCAAGTCGTCGCTGAACCAGTTGATCGGGGGAAAGCCGCCGATCGCTTCCAGCGCAGTCCGTGGCATGTAGGCGCAGACCGGGGAGATCCGGTTGACGGCGATGATCTTGTTTTCCGAATCGTAGCGCATGGAATTGGCTGCCAGCGTGCCGTCGTTGGGCGCACGGATGTTCTGCGGGCCCGCGACGAAATTCGAACGGCAGGCGAGGAAGCCGACCTTCGGCGCTCCCGGCGCCCGTTGCAGTATCTGGATGTCCTCGAGCAGCACGTCGATCGTGTCGGGAGTCAGAACCGCATCGTCATTGAGCAGAATCAGCTCCTCCGAAGAGGCCTGGGAGCAGGCGAAGTCGAAAGCCTCTCCGTAGCTGTCTGCGCTGGCCGGCTGCTCGACGAGGCGCAGCCGTGGATTGGGCAGCAGGTCCTGCGGTGGACACGGTCCTTTCCAGGCCACCACCACCTCGTGCTCGGGGGCATAGAGAGTGCAGGAGTTGACGCACATCAGAACGTCTGCCCAGAAGCGGCAGCGGTCCATGACCTCGCCCTGTCGCGCTGTGCCGATGACGATGCTCGCCACGCTCTCACCTCGCTGGTCGCCTCGCGTGCCGGAAGATGGGCATGGACAGGCGCACCAGCCCAATTGTAACCTCCCGCCGAGCGGCTGTTGGGCTCGGTTTGCCCGAATGATGCACGGGCGCTTCACCTCGAAGCTTCATGCATGAACCGGGTCAGGAGAAGCGATGAAGCTGCTGTTCTGGATCGAGCCACTGGTGGAGATGGGCCGGCCCGTCTGGAAAAGCGCCTGGGTCTCCGAGTTTGCAGCGGGAATGATCGAGACCCTGGAAAGCACTCGGCCCTCTTCGCCCGACAGCTTCCTCGTGGCGGCCGGCGCCACGGTGCTCGAGAGTCTCGCCCCACCGGTCGGCGCGAGCTGCGTGGCTTTCGAAGAGCGCGAGCTGCGTGGCGGACTCGAGTCGATGAGCAACCTCGAGATCACCTCCGGCTGGTATCTCGGCAGCTTCGATCAGCAGCAGCTCGAGACCACTGCGGCGGTGGTACGCCATCGGCTGGGCGACTTCGTCCCCGACGTGATCGTCACCCACTCTCCCGCTCCCTACCTGCGCCGGGCCTTTCCCGACGCACTGATCCTGCATCGAGAATACGGGCCGTTCTCGCGCAAGCCCTTCACCAAGACCTGGTATCTCGACCCCTGCGGGATGTACCGCCAAGGTTTCGCCCAGCGCTTCGCCACGCAGATCGCCGACCTGCCGGCTCCCACCGAAGAGCAATGTCACGCACTCGAAGATTTCCGAGCCCGCTGCCTGGAGCTGCTCGGGCGCCGCAATCCCTTCCGCTGGTGGATCCATCAGCAGCGTCGTCGCTTCCGGCACCTGGTGCTGCTGCCGCTGCAGTTCTTCGGCTACTACGCGATCGATGCCAACTGCCCCTGGCGCGACCCCTGGGAGCAACTCGAAGCCGTGCTCGCAAGCGTGCCGCGGGAGATCGGTGTGGTGGTCACCACCCATCCCGAATACAACTTGCTCGATGATGAGCTGGTCGCCTGCCTGCGTCGGCGCCACCCCCACTTCCTGTTCCACGAACACTTCGAGAACACCTATGCCTGCTCCCACTTTCTGTTGCCGGAAGTCGATGCCCTGCTGACGGTCTCCTCGGCTCTCGGCTGGCAGGCGCTGGTCTGGAAGATCCCGCTGGTGGCCCTCGGGCCCTGCTACCGACCTCTGGCCCGGGGCGGTCTCGAAGACCTGGAGCGCATCCTGGGCGAGCCCCGGGAAGAGGACGAAACCTGGCCCCGGTGGCTGCTCGGCCACTATGCGATTCCCGCGGCATACCTCCACGATGGCCGGTGGCTGCGCGCCTTTCTCGAGCGCAGCCGTAGCCGCTGGGTGGCAGGCCCGCCCGAGCCGACCTTCTTCGAACCCATCGCCCCACTCGAGGAGATCCTCGCGCACCATCTTTCCCAGCTCGATTCGAGCGTGCCCCATCCCGGCTCGTCTCCCTCCAGAGATCGGCTGCTCGAGCGCTGCGCCCGCTTCAGCGCCCAGCAGGCCCTGGCCCCTTCAGCCGAGGGGGCGATCGAGTACTCGGTGGAAGAAATTCTGGCCGGATGCCTGGCCCCCGCTCGCGGCGGACGCTGGGAGGAGGCCCTCGCCCGGCTGGACCAGGCCCGTGGTCACCTCGAGCGGATGCTCGAGTGGATCGGAGCCAACCGGGCGCTGGTCGAGCAGGCCAGCGCAGCGGATGCGGCCGGCCAGGCCGCCGGGAAGTGGCTCGATCAGGCCGACGCTCTCGATGATCCTGCGCTTGCAGCGCAGATCGCCGAGAAGGTGCTCTCGCTTCCCGCTCTGACGGGAGTGGTTCGGGCGCGTGGCGAGCGCCTGCTCTCCCGACTCGCCCGCCGGTCAGGGCGTCTCGGAGCGGCTGTCGATCACGGCTTGCGGGCGCTGGCGGCCGATCCTTTTCAGGACGGAGGGCAGGAGCTTCTCGACGGTCTGCTCGACGCGCCCGAGGTTCTCGCCGCCGGCCGCCGGGCAGCGGAGGACCTGGGTCTCGGCGAGTACTTCTGCCTGCACCTGGCCCTCGCGCCTCCTGCCGGCGACCAGCGCTGGCCCGGCTGGGAGCAGCTCTGGGCGGGTCTGGCGCCGCCCCTGGTCTATCTGGGCGCCGCCGAGGACGCTCCGGCGAGCGGGGAAGCGAGAGTGCTCGAAGCTCCTTCGGGGGAGCTGACTGCCGCCCTGCTCGAGCGCGCACTGCTGGTCTTCGTCGAGGACCCTGCCTCGGCTGTGGTGTGTGCTGCCGCAGGGAGTTCGGGGGTCTTCCTCGCGCGGGAGGGATGGGCGCGCCTGGTGGACAGTTCCGTGGTGGAGTGTCTGAGTGGACCCTGGGGCCGGCTGCGGGAACTCGCGGCGGCCGATGTCCTCGGGCGCCTCGACGAGCGGCTGCCCGGTCTGGTCAATCCAGAACCTGTGTAACGTTTCCGCTGCAACGCCGCAGACCGCTGCAAGCGGAGGTCTTCATGCAGGCCAGCCAGCAGCCGTCAGCGACGTTTCGCCTGGAAACTTCATGTCCTTCGCTCCACGGTGGATTGATTTTCCTGTCCGGCAACAAAGTCCGGACCGGAGCGTGAAACCTGCTTTGGACTTGGGAGGCCGACATGGTTGCCACCGATCGCCTGCCCTGGATGCGGGCCATCGCTCTTCTGGTACTTGTACTCGTCGTCTGGTCGCTGCCCACCCTCGCCGCCAGGGGAAAGACCAACCCCGACAGGCGGGAGTTCAAGATCCTGATGGACTCGCGCAAGATCGGCCGGGAGACCTACACCCGCGTTCGGGATACCGACAAGGGGATCGAGCGGATCGAGGCCCGCACTTCGGCTTTCGTCGCCGGCAATCAGCTCGAGTTTCGCCAGAACCTCGAAATGACGGCGGGAACCCTGGCGATCCGGGAATACCACCTGACGATCACTGTCAAGGGCGGCAAGCAGCAGGTCTGCATCTGCGGCGTCGATGACAAGGTGCACTTCGAGGTGCGGGCGGGCGGTCAGGAAAGACGTGCCGATCCCCCGACTCCCGAGAACCTGGTGCTGCTCGACAACCTGGTGGTCAACCACTACGAGGTGCTCTACGACCGCTACGACTGGCAGAAGGGGGGCCGTCAGACCTTTCATGCCGCCGTGCCCCAGGTGATGCAGATCATTCCTCTCGTTGCCGAAGCCGTGCCGGCGCCGGGCGGCACCTTCCAGGGCAAGAGCATCGCCCTGCGCCAACTTCGCCTGACCCTGGCCGGACTGGTGATCAACGTGCTGGGCAGTGACGCTGTTCCGGGCAGGCTGCTGGCGGTGGAAGTGCCGATGCAGAAGCTCGAGCTGATTCGTGACGGCTTTGCGGTGGTGGCGAGAGAGGCGGCTGCCGAAGAGGGTGGTTTCCGCGAGAGCGAGGTGACGATCGACAGTCACGGAATCACCCTGGGCGGAACCCTCACACTCCCCGATCCTCGCCCTGCCGGCGCCCATCTCCTGCCGGGGGTGGTCCTGGTGCACGGCTCGGGCCCCAACGACCGGGACGAGACCATCGGGCCGAACAAGCCGTTTCGCGATCTGGCCCACGATCTGGCCCGTCGCGGCATTGCCGTTCTGCGCTACGACAAGCGCACCTTCGCGGCCAAGGACACCCTCGATCCAGCCACGCTGACCGTCGAGGAGGAAACCATCGCCGACGCGGCCGCCGCCGCGTCGCTGCTGATCGGCCACGAGGCGATCGACCCCCGGCGGGTCTATCTCGCTGGCCACTCCCTCGGAGGAATGCTCGCCCCGTGGATCGCCCGGCGCGAGCCTCGACTGGCGGGGCTGATTCTCCTGGCGGGATCCAACCTCCCCCTCGACGAGATGATCGTCGAGCAATCCGAATACCTCGCCCGCCGCCAGGGTGTGAGCGAACAGGCCGAGGAGCGGATCGAAGAGCTGAGAAAGCTCTTCGCCCGGCTGCGGGCCGGGAAGCTCCCTGAGGATCAAATGGTGGTCGGTGCCGCGGTCCCGTACTGGAAGGACCTGCTGGCCAGGGATCCTCTGGCCACCCTCGCTGCGTTGCCCCAGCCGGTCCTGGTACTCGCCGGGGAGAAGGACTACCAGGTACCGCCCGAGCACTACCGGCGCTGGCTCGAGGCCTGTCGGAAGGGAGGCAAGAAGAACTGCAGCGGTCGACTCTTTCCGGGTCTCAACCACCTCTTCATGCCCGTGGAAGGTCCATCGGATGGCACCGAGTACCAGATTCCCTCTCGGGTGGCGCCCGAGGTGGCCGAGGCGATGGCGTCGTGGATTCTCGGCGACGGCGGAGATCCGATCCCCGAGTCTTAGCCCTCTGGCCAGCCTTGTAAGCAGGCGCTATGATGGGCGTTCCGCACCCATCGACCCGCAAGAGGCCAAGATGAATGCTGCGAAATGGGGTTCGCTACTGACCGTGCTGCTGACCTTTGCCGGGCTCTGGGCCCAGCCTCCGGGAGATGGCCGGCGGGGCAAGCTCGAGGTCGGCAAGCTGGCTCCCGATTTTCAGCTCATGGGCTCCGACGGCAAGGTCCACACCCTCTCCGAGTACCGAGGCCGTCAGGC
>JALTMS010000182.1 GCA_027001345.1 Acidobacteriota bacterium
CACTTCGCGGTCCTCTATCGGCGGGTGGTCGAGCCGCTGGCGGAGGAAGCCCGTCGCGTGGATCCGGCGGATCACTCCGCGGTGGTCGGCTTCGTCGCCAAGGTCTACATCGCTCTCGAAAGCAGTGGGATCGCCCAGTCGCTCGAAGACGCGAACTCTTCGCGCGGCAGCTCAAGGTAGGCGACCGGAAGTCCGGCGGCTGACGCGAGTACCCTGAGCGAGTGGCCAGCAGCCAGGAGAAAGCGGCGCTGGTTGAAAGGGTTCTGGTTCAACTCCCTCCGGCCCAGCGCGCCGCCGTGCTCCTATGCCATCACCTCGGTCTGAGTCACTGGGAGATGGCCGGCGCGCTATCAGCGCCCGATGGCTGATCGGCTGCCACTGCCGTCGGATGTCCAGGTCATTGCCGACTCTCATTGCGGTCCCGCAGGAACCTCCTTATCTCGCTGGCGACGAACACCTGGTTCCGCTTCCTGCTCGATGCTTTCTCGAGAATCCCTGCCTCCACGAGTTTTCTGATGTTGTTGGAAGCGGCGGCCGGCGTCACGCCGAGCAGCTCCGCGGCGGCCCGGATCCTGGTAGATGGCTGGGAAAACAGCTGATCTATGAGTTTGATCAGGAGTGCCGACGAACGCGCTGTTTGGAGACGCTGATGATAAGAATCCCGAAGTTCCATGAGTCCTCGCGCTTGCTCGATGGACTCCCGGCAGCATGTCTTGACGGCGGTCAAGAAGAACCGAATCCAACTCAGCCAATCCCCCGTCTGGCTGACCTTGAGCATCAGGTCACAGTACTGCTCCTTGTGGCGATCAAGAAAGGAACTGACGTACAAGAGTGGACTTGGGAGTCGATTTCGTTCGCACAGGATCAGCGGGATGAGGAGCCGCCCAATTCGACCATTGCCATCTCGAAATGGATGAATGGTCTCGAATTGGTAGTGCAGCAGAGCTAGCTCGATGAGCAGAGGAATCTCCCGTCGTGCCTCGGCGTGTAGGCATTCCTCCAGCTCTTCGAGGGCTTCGTGCATTCTGTCGGGAGGGGGCGGAACAAAACGTGCCTCGCTGATCGGCGCTCCCTTGTACGGACCGATCCAGTTCTGGCTTCTTCGAAATTCGCCAGGCCGTTCCTGGGCACCTCTCACGCCACTGAGCAACTTGCTGTGGAGTTCTCGGAAGAGCCTGAGACAGAGAGGCAATTCACCAATGCGTTCAAGTCCGTAGCGCATCGCCCTCACATAGTTCAGGACTTCCAGGGTGTCACCCATTCGCCGCTCATCCTGGGCGGCCGGTCGTTCTCCTGCCTCGAGCATGATGACGTCGTCTGGGCTGGCGATCGTTCCTTCGATTCGACTGGAGAGGATTGCCTCTCTGTACAGTAGGGGGGAGGCAACGAGCCAGGGGTTGACCAGCTGCTGAGTCGCTCCCTTGAGTTCGCCAAGAGCGTTATCGGCGAGCGCAAGCAGGCGCATTGTCGGGACATCGATCTGAAGGTCGTGGGCTCCCGGTAGGGGATTCGGTACGTAGGCAAGGGCACCTTCTATCGTGGGAACGAGTCGTCCCGGCATATCCTTTGTGAAATCAGTAGCTTCCACGCTGATTTACCTTCCTTGTCTTCCGTGGCCGCTATTTTAGGTTTTCGGGATATCCTAAAACAAGGGGGGTCGCCAGCATCGGCGTCCAGCCACACTCGGAGCGCCTCGCACTCCTCCGGACGGGGCGCTCCCCGTGTTCGGCAAGGTGTTCCCTCTCCCCTTCGTGAGAGCCGAGGAGGCCGATCGCAAGCTGCACCGCGACGGGGAGCGCGCTGCATTCCAGGGCGATCATCGACGTGCTTCCAAGTTGTTGAGATTGCTGGTGCCCAGGGGCGGAATCGAACCACCGACACCGTGATTTTCAGTCACGTGCTCTACCAACTGAGCTACCTGGGCACGGCCGTGGACCGACCGACGCTAGAGGCAGGCGGGCCCTGCGTCAAGCCGTCGGACCCGCCTGCGCGGCGAGCCCGACGGGCGTGGGATCAGGTCCGGGCGCCGGGACGGCGGCGGGGCGTTTCCGGCGGCGGCACCACGTCGGCCTTGGCCTCCGGGGCCGGCTCGGCGGCGGCCGCCGGGGTCAGCGGCACCAGGCCGAGCTGCTCGCGTAGTTTGCTTTCCAGCTCGACGGCGATGTCGGTGTTCTCCCGCAGGAACTGGCGGGCGTTCTCGCGACCCTGGCCGAGACGAATGTCGCCGGCGCTGAGCCAGGAGCCGGATTTCTGCACCAGGTTGTGGGCCAGCCCGAGATCGATCAGGTCGCCCTCGCGGGAGATGCCCTCGTTGTAGATGATGTCGAACTCCACCTGGCGGAAGGGAGCGGCGAGCTTGTTCTTCACCACCCGCACCTTGGTGCGGTTGCCCACCACCACGTCGCCGTCCTTCAGCGCACCGATGCGGCGGATGTCGATCCGCTGGCTGGCGTAGAACTTCAGCGCCCGCCCGCCGGAAGTGGTCTCGGGGCTGCCGAACATCACGCCCACCTTCTCGCGGAGCTGGTTGATGAACACCATCGAGGTGCGGGACTTGGAGACGATGCCGGTGAGTTTCCGCAGGGCCTGGCTCATCAGGCGGGCCTGGAGACCCACGTGGCTGTCGCCCATCTCGCCTTCCAGCTCGGCCCGGGGCACGAGGGCGGCGACGGAGTCGATGACCAGCACGTCGAGAGCGCCGGAGCGCACCAGCACCTCTGCGATCTCCAGCGCCTGCTCGCCGCTGTCGGGCTGGGAGACCAGCAGGTTGTCCACGTCCACGCCCAGCTTGCCCGCGTAGATCGGATCGAGGGCGTGTTCGGCGTCGACGAAGGCCGCCAGGCCGCCCTTCTTCTGGGCCTGGGCGATGACCGACAGAGCGAGGGTGGTCTTTCCGGAAGACTCCGGACCGTAGACCTCGATCACCCGGCCCCGGGGAAAGCCGCCGATACCCAGAGCCCAGTCGATGGAAAGCGAACCGGTGGAGATGGCCGGCACGTCGAGCTTCCGGTCGGAGCCGAGGCGCATCACCGCGCCCTTGCCGAACTGCCGTTCGATCTGGCCGACGGCCATCTCGATGGCCTTGCCTTTGTCCACTTGGGTCGGGTCGGGGATGGGGCGGCTCGACCGTCCGCCGGAAACTCTTGCCATGATGGGATCTACCTCCGTCCGCAGGGAAAAGAGACTGTTGTCTGTTGTGAGCTGAGGCGACCAGAGTAGGCGGAGCCTCCCACCTGCGTCAACATGTCGGCCGCGGCGATCCGCTCCTTCGTTGACGGTGCGGGAATCCCTCGCCTATATTCGTCCCTGTCCGATGCCCCTGATCCCAGGGCCGCGCCCGGAGTGCACCGACCTTGCCCGAATCAGCGACGCCGATCCCCGGGGCCCGTCCGAAGTCATTCGGAACGTTTCCCCTCGTTCTTTTCCTGCTCGTTCTGGCGGTGGCCCTCAGCGGTTGCGTGACCCGCTCCGCCTCGCCGCCGGTGGCGACGCCGACGGCGGAATCCGCACAGGCTCCTGCCGACGCCCAGCTCGAGTCGGCGGCGATGGAGGAGGTTGCCCGGCTGGTGGCTCTGGCGCGGCAACAGACCCGCCTCGGTCTGCTCGACGAGGCTCGGGAAAGCTGGGATCTGGCGATCGCCACCCTCGCGCCCTTCGCCGTCCAGGATCAGGCGCTGACCGGCCGCCTGCGGGCGATCGAGGCGGAGGCTGACAGGATGCTCGAGGTCGCGGGCGGGCGGGAAGAGCGTTACGCCGCGAGTGCCGACAGCGGCGGCGAGCGCCTCGAGGGGCTGCTCGATGCCCCCGAGCCGGCCCTCGACCCCACCCACCTGGCGGAAGTGGAGGGTGCGGCCGAGTCGGTGACCCCGGACTATCCCGTGGAGGTCAACGACCGGGTGCTGGCCTGGCTCGAGGTCTACCAGAAGGGGGGCAAGCTCAGCCGGTGGTTCGAGTCGAGTCTGCGGCGTTCGGGCCGCTACGAGCAGCGCTTCAAGGAGATCTTCGCCGAGGAGGGGATTCCCCGGGACCTGATCTACCTGGCCCACGTGGAGAGCGGCTTCAAGACCTCCGCCTATTCCCGGGCCCGGGCGCGGGGCATCTTCCAGTTCATCGCCTCCACCGGTCGTCGCTACGGTCTGCGGGTGGACTGGTGGATCGACGAGCGAGCCGAGCCGGAGAAGTCCTGCCGGGCGGCGGCCACCTACCTCCGGGACCTCTACGCGGAGTTCGGCGACTGGTACCTGGCGCTGGCGGCTTACAACGGTGGAGAGGGCCGCGTCCGGCGGAGCATCCGGCGCGCGGGGACCCGCGATTTCTGGGCCATGGCCCGGCGCCGCTTCTTCCGCCGTGAGACCCGCAACTACGTTCCGGCGATCCTGGCAGCGACGCTGATTTCGAAGGATCCCGCCCGCTTCGGCTACACCGATCTGGTCAAGGAAGAGCCGCTGCGCTGGGAGACGGTGACCGTGCCGGCCCAGGCCGACCTGGAGGTGCTGGCCCGGGCAGCGGGCACCGAAGCGCGCGTGCTGCGCGAACTCAACCCCGCGCTGCGCCGGGGCCAGACGCCGCCGAAGTATGCCGACTACCAGCTCAAGGTACCGGTGGGGCGCGCCGCCGGCTTCGCCGAGAAGCTGGCCGCGATTCCGCGGGACCAGTGGATCGTCAAGCAGCTTCACCGGGTTCGCCGGGGGGACACGCTCTCGACCCTTGCCCGTCGCTACGGCACCAGTGTGCGAGCGATCCAGATCGCCAACGGCATGGGCCGGCGCACCCTGCTGTCGGTGGGGCGGGTGCTGGAGATCCCCCGGGGCCCGGTGGCCGGTTCGAGCCGCTCTCGGTCGATGCGCGCCGATGCGAAGGGACGCTACACGGTTCGCCGGGGCGACACCCTGGCCCAGATCGCCCGCCGCTTCCGTGTCAGCGTCGCTCGGCTCCAGCAGTGGAACGGCCTGGGGCGCTCGACTCGGATCTACGCCGGGCAGAAGCTGCGGGTTTCCGCTTCGGCTTCCGGAGCCTCCACGGTGGCCGCGTCGGATCGCCCGTCGCCACCGGTCTCGGCCTCCGGAAGGGTCCATGTGGTGCGCCGGGGCGACACCCTGTGGGACATCTCGAGGCAGTACGGGGTGAGCCTGGCGGCGCTGATGCGAGTCAATGGCCTGCACCGGCGTTCGGTGCTTTCCCTCGGGCAGCGGCTGCAGATTCCCACGTCGCGATCGAGTCGGACCGCCGCGGCGCGCAACGCCCCGCTGATCGAAGATTCCGGGGCACGGGTCCATGTGGTGCGCCGGGGCGATTCCCTCTACCGCATCGCTCATCGCTACGGGCTGAGCATCGACACTCTCTGTCGATTGAACAACATCCGCCCCGACAAGACCCTTCATCCCGGCGATCGTCTGACGATTCAGTAGCGGCTCCTGATTTATGCATTGCGGCTCAAGTCCGGACCTTCCGGGTCGATAAGCCGGTCAGCAAGGTGGTTGAGGGGATCATGGGGGTCCGGGGGAGTGCAGACTGTGACGACGACGATTGCAAATGGGACAAGTACGGAGACGACCCTCAGAGCCCGTTCCTTCGTGGGACTGCTCGTCGAGCGGGGACTGGCCAGCGTCGAACAGGCCCGTGAGTTGCTGCGGGAATGCGAGAAGCGGCGGCAGCCGATGGGCGAGGTGCTGCTCAAGCAGAGAAAGCTGAGCCTGCGCCAGGTCCGCCATGTCCTCGAGCGCCAGGCCGAGACTCCGGACATGCGCTTCGGCGAGATCGCGGTTGCCGAGGGGATGATCGGCTGTGAGGAAGTCCGCCAGGCCCTCACCGCTCAGCGTACCGGGACCCCGCATCCCGCCGAGCTGCTGGCCGAGCAGCACGGGGACGACCCGGAATACCTGCGTTCGCTGATCCGGGTGCTGGCCGAAGTCAACAAGGCCGTCGAGTCCGACATCTACGCCCTGTCGATGCGCCTGCGCTCGAGCTGCTGAAGGCGCCGGCCGTCCCGGCTTCCCTTCCCTGATTCGGGACATCGAGCCCCGTGACCGGCTCTGCCGCCGGCCGCGCCGGACTACCGTCTGCGGTGGAAAGGAGGCGGTGGATGCGGCAGCGGCCGGTGGTGGCGCGGGCTTATGGCGCTGCCCTCTTCGGGATCGACGGAATCCAGGTCGAGGTGCAGGCAGCGCGCTCGAGGGGAAGCTCCCGCACGACGATCATCGGCCAGGCCGAGTCCGAAGTCCGCGAGGCCCGCGACCGCCTGCGCCTGGCCCTGCAATCCCACGGCCTGTGGAAGGGCGACGGCGAGCAGGCGGTGCTGATCAACCTCGCTCCGGCCCGGGTGCGCAAGACGGGCACCGGTCTGGATCTGCCGATCTGCCTGGCTGTCGTCGCACTTCACGCGCCGGGCCTGCGGCAAGCCGTCGAAGGCCTGCTGGCCTACGCCGAGGTGGGCCTCGACGGCAGCCTGCGCCCGGCCCCCGGCACCCTTTCCGCCGCGCTGACCGCCCGCCGCCACGGCTTCGCCCGGCTGCTGGTGGCACCCGCTGCGGCCCGAGAGGCGGCCCAGGTCGACGGCCTCGAGGTGCTCGCCGCCCGCAACCTGGGCGATGCCGCCAGGTACCTGCGTGGCGACCGGGAGGCGCTGGCGCCCTGGCCCGATCCCGCACCGGCCCCGAGCCGCGTCGGTCTCGACCTGGCCGAGGTCCGCGGCCAGCACGCCGCCCGGCGGGCTCTCGAGGTGGCTGCGGCGGGAGGACACAACCTGCTGCTGATCGGTCCTCCGGGCTCGGGCAAGACCCTGCTCGCCCGTCGGCTGGCCACCATCCTGCCGCCGATGACCCGCGGAGAGGCCCTGGAGGTGACCCGCATCCACTCCGCGGCGGGGGTGATCCCGGCGGGGGGCG
>JALTMS010000183.1 GCA_027001345.1 Acidobacteriota bacterium
TCGATCTTCCCGGTATAGCTCGCACCCTCCGGTGCCGGTTCGATGGTGTAGAGCGGTCCTTGCTCGTGCAGCAGGTCAAGGACGCGGCCCCGCGTGCCGCTCGCTCCGACTTCGACGAAGGTCGCCTCCGCCTGAGCGCACGACCCGCCTGCGAGCAACCGGCTATCGTTCTCGCACAGACGGCTCCAGGGAGAGATCAAGGGAAGCCGCAGAGGGGCCGGCAGAGCCGGGGCTGATTCCTCCGCCGTGAGCAGGCGCTCGAGTCCGGTGTCGGGCGGGTCCCGGCGCTTGCTGGCCAGGCGCAGGGGCGGGCCGGCGGGAGTCAGGCGACAGCGGCGCCCTGTCCGCCGCTGCTTCCAGCGGATACGCACCTCGCGCCATCTTTTTCGAGTAGCCCGGGGGTCGTCCTTCGGGCCCTGGCCGAAAGGCTGGGGGCGGTAGAGGATCGAACCCTCGCGCTCGAGTCTCGAGAGGATCCTGTCGAAGACTCGGTCGAGTTTGCGGCGCCAGTCCTGGGGATAGGGCTGATAGGGAATCAGGAAGTTGTCGCCACCGCTGCCCGCGGCGATGAGGGCCAGTGTCGTCCGTGGATCGTAGGAACCAGACAGGCGGCCGGTACAGCGCGGGGGCACCGCCAGGCCGATGGAGAAGAGACTCAGGTCTTCCGCCGCGGCGAAGCGGCTGAATGCCGCCGCCGGGCGATCGAGCGGACTCCGCGGCAGGAGGCTCGCGGTATCGCAGCCGTCGGTGAGCAGGATCACGACCTTGCGTTCGGGGCGGGGGGCGAGGTAGCGCAGCAGGTCGTCCAGCCCGTCCCACAGCGCCGTCAGGCCCGAGGCGGTGAATCGCTCGCTGCTGGCTTGCAGCCGCCGAGCGACGTCTCTCGCTCGAGCGAATCCCTCCACGAGTCTCAGGTTGTTGCCGAGGGTCAGGACGGCCACCTCGTCCCGCGGCCGGGTTTTTGCTGCATACTGAGCTGCAGCAGCCACCGCGACCGGGAGCAGGTCGGTGCGGCTACTGCTGACGTCGATGACGACAGCGTGAATCGTCGGCAATCGGTTCAGACTCACGTCGGCCACCGGCAGGGGTGGGCCTCCGTCCTCGGTGATCTGGACCATCTCCGGCCCAATGCCCTGGCAGCCGTTTTCGATCTTGGGCTCGAAGAGCACCGGGTAATGTACCCAGCGAACCTCCACCTCCTCGAGCTTGTCGGTCTTGATGATGGGCGGCTGCTGGCCTGCGGCGCTGGAGCCGAGGACGCAGTTGAGCAGCAATGTCGTGGCGAGAATTCGGTCCATCCCCCTTGCCAGCCAGACACCTGCTCTCGCTCCCCCCGCCACCATGGTGATCTCCTCTTCCCGAGCCGGCCGCCAGGATAGCAAACGAGAGAGTCTGCCGGGACCCAGGACGGGCCCGGAGGTTGACATGCCTGGCTACGTCTAGGGCGAGTCGTCGAGTCCCGCCCCTGTCACCAGGTACACCGCAAAACTCGCCAGCCAGTGCTCGCCTTCGTAGTGGCCGGAGAGCACGCCCGCGAGGCCCGTGCGGGTGTGGAGGTCGGCCAGGGCGGCGGCGTGGGTGCGGCGG
>JALTMS010000184.1 GCA_027001345.1 Acidobacteriota bacterium
GGCCCGCTCCGCGGCACGGCGGGTCGCCGGAGCCAGACGGTCGATGGGCAACTCCACCCGCCGGCCGTCCCCCATCGAGAGAAAGCCCCGTTCGGGAAGCCGGCCCTGCAGGGCTTCGAGCAGCAGGGCGCTGAAACCCACTTGCAGCGCCTGGTGGGCCCCGGGCTCGCGGCCGGCCTTGATGTCTCCCGGCAGGTAGGAGTGTTCTCCGAGCCTGGACTCGCCCGCCGCCCGCTCGAGCAGGTCGGGGATCGCCAGCCGCCGCTCGTCGAGCAGGACGCCCTGGTAGATCCCCGGGACACCCGCGCGCATCAGTGTCTCGGTGGCCCGGGCCCCGGCCTCGAAGTCTCCCGGCGGGTACTCCGGGCGGGGCCAGCCGACAGTGGCGGCCACCTGCTGTTCGAAGTCGAGGCCCCGCCGCATCAGCCGCGCGCGGAGAGCCGAGGGCGCGTCCCTCGCCTCGGGGCCGAGGCGCCGCTCGAGATGGACCCGGTGGGGACAGAGGGCCAGGTCGTGGAGATCGGTGGCGCGCAGGCGCCCGCCGGCGGGGCTCACCGGGCCTGGAAGAGTTCGGTTTCCACGGCCTCGCAGAGGATGTGTCCGATCAGGATGTGGATTTCCTGGATCCGGGAGGTCTTCTGGGCGCCGACCACGATGGCGTGGTCCACCATCGAGCGGACCTCGCCGCCCTCGCGACCGAGCAGGCCGAGGGTCTCGATGTCGTGTTCCCGCGCGGTGCGTACGGCATGGATGACGCTCGGTGAGTTGCCCGAGGTGCTGATGGCGATCGCCAGGTCTTCCTTGCGCCCGAGGGCCTCGATCTGCCGCGAGAAGACCCGCTCGTAGCCGGTGTCGTTGGCCACGGCGGTCAGGGCCGAGGTGTCGCAGGTCAGGGCGATGGCCGCCATGGCGGGACGCTCTTTCTCGAAGCGGCCGGTGAGTTCGGCGGCGATGTGCTGGGCATCGGCCGCCGAGCCCCCGTTGCCGAAGAGCAGGATCTTGCCGCCTTGCTGGATGCAGCGGACCACTCGCCCCGCAGCTCGGCTGACATCCTCGGCGCAACGATCGAAGAAGCGGTTGACGAGAAAGGAGTGCTCTTCGGCAATCTTGAGGATCTGGCTGCGGTTCATCGTCGGCTCCCTGAGGTTGGAGGCCATTATCGCCCGTCCTCGGGGTCAGCGCCCGTCGCCGGAGCCGCTGGTATAGAATGAAGGCCTGCCACCGGCGCCTGCCGTGCAAGGAGAGCGGTGATGAACCAGCGTCAGTCGTCGTCTTCCGGGGGATCGGTCCTGGTCGAGCGCATGCGGGCGCAGGGCGTGCGCGTCACTTCCCCGCGGCGCGCCATCGCCCGGGTCCTGGAGACCGCCGAAGACCATCTCGACGTCGAGGAAATCACCGCCCGTGCGCGGCGGCTCGATCCCAGCGTGCATCGAGCCACGGTCTACCGCACTCTGGGCCTGCTCAAGGACCTTGGCCTGGTCGACGAGCTGGACCTGCTGCACATGCGGGGCGATCGACATTTCTACGAGATGCGTTCCGGGGGGCAGCACGCCCACGTGATCTGCACCGCCTGCGGGGCGG
>JALTMS010000185.1:0-1112 GCA_027001345.1 Acidobacteriota bacterium
CGGTATGCCGTTCAGTACCGCGCCCAGTGCCGGGAACAAGGGGATAAGCCACAACCAGCCGTAGGCGTGCACCGCTATTTCGTGTGTCTCGTGCATCGGCTCATTCCTTCAGGGAATCGATACTGTCGAGATTGACCGTTCTGACCTGGCGCCTGAATGCCAGGATCAGCGCAAGGGCAACGGCGGCTTCGGCTGCCGCCAGCACAATCGCGAACACCACCATGATCGAGCCCGACACGAGCTGATCCTGCCAGTGCGCGAAGGCGACGAAGTTCAAACCGGCGGAGTTGAGCATAAGCTCGATGCCGATGAGCACCGCCACGGCGTTGCGGCGGGTCAGAACGCAAAACAGCCCGAGGCAGAAAAGGATGGTGCCCACCACGAGGAAGTGGGAAAGACCCACCTGGCTCATCGTTCCACCTCCTGTTGTGCTTCCGTCGAGTGGCGGAACCGCGCCAGGACGATGGCGCCGATCACCACCCCGAGCAGGACCACCGACACGGCCTCGAAGGCTATGAGCTGCTCGCCCAACAGTCGCTGTCCGATTTCGGCCGTGGACGTCGACGGCACCGAAAGCTGCTGTGCGGTGTGCCACGGTGCCTCCAGAGCCAGGGGGACCAGCACCGTCGCCGCACCGGCCGCCGCCAGCAGGCCCCACCAGAACCCAGAGGCAGGGTTCGAGCCGCGGGCCGATTCGATGTTCACCGTCAGCATCACGGCAAACAGCAGAAGCACCAGTATGCCGCCCACGTACACCAGCACCTGCACCACTGCGACGAAGTCGGCCGACAGCATTGCGTAAAGGATGGCCATGCAGAAAAACGTGGCCAGCAGGGCGAACACGGCGCGCACGATGTTGCGCGTGAAAACCGCAAACCCGGCCGACAGCAGCATCAGCACGGCCACCAGGTAGAAGATCACATCTCCGAGCGAAAGGGTCACTTCTGTTCTCCTTCTTGCTCAGGGGGTGGTTCCTCGGGCTTTCGGGCCCCTTCAGGCTGTTCTGCCGGCCCGGGCGCGGGAAGTTCCACGGCAGGTGGAGGCGTGTAGGGATCGTCGGGCTGACCGAGCATGGGGCGGACTATGGAACCGACAGGCGCCGTGTCCACCTT
>JALTMS010000185.1:1122-1581 GCA_027001345.1 Acidobacteriota bacterium
CGGTCGGCGAAGTGAAGCACGAGCCTGCGGGGATCCGTCACCGATCCTTCGAACTCGTGCGAGTGCCTTATCGCTCCCGTTGGACACGCCTCCGTGCAGAGGCCGCAAAACATGCACTTTCCCATGTCTATGTCAAACCTGGTGATGTACCGTTTCTTGTCCGCGTCGTTTTTCTTTACCTCTATCCTTATGCAGCCTATGGGGCACTGTTTCGAGCACAGGGCGCAGCCGGTGCAAATACCGAGGTCCACCTCCAGGATTCCGCGGCTTCGCTCCGGCAGCATTTTCGTCAGCGGTTCCGGGATGCGGTCCGGGTACTGGACCGTGATGGGTTTCCGGAAAAGGTAGGAGAAGGTCACGGCCATGCCCTCTGCCAGAGTCGCCGCGGTACGGCCGATGGCGGAAAAGTATCTGTCTATCGCGCCCATGGTTCAGTTCCCCTTGGCCAGTCGGCGCCTG
>JALTMS010000186.1 GCA_027001345.1 Acidobacteriota bacterium
CGATACCCTGCTGCGTCTGCCCGGCCGGATCATCGGCCTGTCCGGAGCGATCACGGCCGAGCAGGCTCAGGCGGCCGCAGCAGGCCTGCTGCCGCCTCCGCTGGAGAAGACCCCGGCAGGCATCGAGCCCAACCTTCAGCCGGCCATTCCCCGCGCCGAGCAGCCCGATCCGGTGGTCGTCCGCCTGCCCCGGCTGACCCAGGTCTACTTTGCCCTGACCCGTGAATCCCTGACCGACGACGATCCGCGCTACCCGGCTCTGATGCTTGCCGACCATGCCCTGGGGGGCTACTTCTTCTCCCGCCTCTACCGCGCTCTGCGCCACGAAGGCGGCGAGACCTACGGCGCCCGCACCTCGGGTCGCGGCGGCGCGGTCAGCACGGCCTACGCCCTGACCACCTTCACCCGCACAGACAACGCGGCACACACCGAGCAGAAGCTGCGCCGCGTGCTCGAGGAGCTGCACCGGGGAGGCATCGACGACGAGGAACGGAACCTGGCCGCCAGCGCCCTGCGTGGCCGTCGCCTGCGCGTCGTCCAGGACCCCGCCCGCCGCCTGGCCGAAGCGATGGCCGATCTGCGCCACGGCCGCCCACCGGGCTTCCGCGACCGGCTGGTGCAGGCCGCCGCCCGGGTGTCTGTCGATGAAGTCAACCAGGTGATCGAGGAGTTCTACGACCCGGCGAACTTCGTCATGGTTCGTGTCGAGCCCCGCTGAAGGCATCGCGCGCAGGGAAGAATCCGGTCGGGGCCTGTAAGATGCCGCGCCGGCAGGGGGAGACGCGCGTGACCAGTGAGTGCCAGAGTGGTGAAACCGAACGCCAGTCGTCTCTTGTGTAGCCTTCCCCGCCTGCTGCTCGTCGCGGGCCTGCTCGCCTCGCCGGCCCTCGCCGAGGAGGGACAACCGCTCGCCTCGTCCCTCGCCGAGCAGGTGGTGGTCACCGCGCGGCGGGCGCCGACCACCTTCGAGGAGGTGACCCGGCGGGTGGTGGTGATCGACCGCCAGGCCATCGAGGCCGCGCCGGTGGAGGACCTGGCCGGCCTGCTCGAGTACGTGGCGGGGATCGATGTGCGCCAGCGGGGCCCGCGGGGGGTGCAGGCGGACGTGAGCATCCGCGGGGCCACCTTCGAACAGACGCTGCTGGTGCTCGATGGGGTGAAGATGATCGATCCCCAGACCGGACACTTCAGCTTCGACCTGCCGATCTCCCTCGACGACATCGAGCGCGTCGAGATCCTGGCCGGTCCAGGTTCGCGTCTTTACGGTCCCAATGCCTTCGGTGGAGTGATCAACGTGATCACCCGGCGGGCCACGGGAGCGGAAATCGACCTTGAAGGAGCGGCCGGGAGTTTCACCACGCGCCGGGCCCGGGCCTCGCTGGGCGCGAGCCGTGGGGCCTGGAGCCACAGAGTGCTCGGCGAGCGCAATCGCTCGGGGGGCTGGCGCGAGAACAGCGACTACCGGGTGGAGACCGTCTCGCTGCGCTCCCGCTGGGCTCGGGAGGGCAACGAGCTGCGCCTGGCGGCGGGCCGCACGACCAAGGCGTTCGGCGCGCGGGACTTTTATACCGATCGTTTCCCGCGGCAGTGGGAGGCCACCGCCACCGACTTTGCCAGCGCCGCCTTCGAGCGCAACGCGGATCGCTGGCGGCTGCAGGCGACGGGCTCCTACAGGGCCCATGACGACGAGTTCCTCCTCGATCGCGACGATCCCGGCTTCTATCGCAACCTCACCCGCTCGAAGGTGCTCGCCGCCGAGATCCACGCCAGCCGCCGAGGCGCCCATGGTGTGACCTCCATGGGCGCCGAGTGGGGCATCGATCGCCTCGACTCCTCCTCCCTCGGCGACCATCGGCGGGCGAGGGGAGGGCTTTACGTCGAGCACGAGGCGGCGGTGGGCCAGCGGGGCAGCATCGTGCTCGGCGGCTTCGCCTACCGCTACAGCGACTGGGGCTCCAAGCTCTGGCCCGGCCTCGAGGCCGGTTACCGGCTCGCGCCCGGGACCCGGCTCTACGCCTCGGTGGAACGCGCCTTCCGCGTGCCGACCTACACCGAGCTTTACTACGCCAGCCCGGCCAACCGCGGCAACCCCGAACTCCAGCCCGAAACCGCCCTGACCTACGAGGCCGGCGTGCGTCATCGAGGCCGGACGGGCAGCTTCGACCTGGCGTTCTTCGCGCGCGATGCCCGCCGCGTGATCGACTGGGTGCTCGACGAGCCGAGTGGTGTCTGGCAGGCGATGAATCTGACCGATCTGCGCACCGTCGGCCTGGAGTGGAGCGGCAGCCTCTCCGTCGCCGGACGCCGCCTGGCCGGCCTGCCCCTCGAGGCGGCGAGCCTGAGCTACACCTGGCTCGACGTGGACAAGAACGCCTTCGGCAGGACTTCCCGCTATGCGCTGGACCACCTCGAGCACAAGGCAGTCGCCGCCCTGCGCCACCGCTGGGGAGCGCTGCCCATCACCCAGAGCTGGAGCCTGCGCTGGGAGCGTCGGGTTGCCGGTCAGAGCGTCGTGCTGCTCGACGCCAGGGCTGCATGGCCGGTCGGCAGGATGGAACTCGTCCTGGCGGGCACCAACCTCCTCGACCGCGAGTACATCGAGGGAGGATTCGTCCCTGCTCCCGGGCGTTACATCGAGTTGGGCCTGCGCTGGCGGGCCGCGTCCGCGCCGCGCGACCATGCCGCCGAAGGTCGCGATGGCCGCTGAGTCACCCAGAGCCGGGATTCGGCCCCCGGGGTCGCGTTGCTGTTTACTGAATCGTTGCTGACGAACAATCCGTAAATATATGCCCTTGACATCCACCCTCGTCACTAACTAACGGCCGCTGCCGCCTACGGAGGTGCCGCCGCCGGAACTCCCGACTACGGGGCTACCGAGAACCTCACCAGCAGCTATGCGAAGGCAGCCGCGGCTCGCTACGCCGCTTCCGAGAAGGCGCGCAACGTCGCCTTCTTCATGACCAAGGAAGACAAGAAGCATGCGCGGGCTCAGATGCGGTCAGGCATCGGGGCCGAGGAACTCCCACACGACCTTCTGAAAACGCTCCGGCTCCTCGAGGGGAGCGAAGTGGCCGCTGTTTTCGAATGCTTCGAAGCGGGCGTCGGGGATTGCGGCGGCGATTTCCTCGCCCATGGACATCGGGGTCATGTCATGGGCGCCCGAGATGACCAGTGCTTCGGCTCGGATGCCGGGCAGAAGCTCGCGGGCGTCGAAGCCCTGGGCGTCCTGGTTGGCGTACTGGGCATGGCGCCAGGAGAACTCCGCCGGCTCGAAGATCCGAGCGATCTTCTCGAGGCTCTGCTCGGGTGAGGCGGTCATTGTGGGAAAGTAGCGCTCGATCCAGAAAGCCTTCATCCGCGCGGTCTTCTCCTCGACGGGAATCTCCGCGGCGACCAGTTCCTGCTGGAGCGCGGCGAAGTCCTGCCAGAGCTGCGGGAAGCGCTGGCCCACCGCCTGCATCTCTTCCGGGCCGAAGTGGGCGATGCCGTGGAGCACGACGATCTTCTCCAGGCTCTCCGGATACTCCGCCGCCAGCAGCAGCAAGTTTCCCGCGCCATTGGACCACCCCAGGGCGCTGACCTTTTCCACTCCGAGGTGCCGGCGCAGGGCGTCG
Source organism: Acidobacteriota bacterium (assembly GCA_027001345.1). Taxonomy (GTDB): domain Bacteria; phylum Acidobacteriota; class Polarisedimenticolia; order J045; family J045; genus JALTMS01. The sequence continues at coordinate 3,615 of JALTMS010000186.1, forward strand.
AAGTCCTTGCGGATCGTCGCCATGCTCATCTCGGCATCGTCCGTGGCAGGAGCGCTGAGTCCCATGCCCCGCGGGTCGAAGTAGACCAGGGTCAAGCGCTGCTCGAGGGGCTCGAACAGGCCGCGCAGTCCGCGGATGTTCAACCCCCAGGAATTGGGGACCACCATCACCACCGGTCCGTGTCCATGGACCTCGTAATGGATCATCGCGCCGTTGATCTCGGCAGAGAACTCGCCGCCGGCCAGCGCCGGCCGTGGGCTTCCTCCGGCGTCGGACGAGGCGCGGTCACCGGCGCCCGTCGAGCAGCCGAGGGCGAGAACGAAGCACGTGATCAGGGTACCGATGGCGAAGCGAGTCATGGGGCCTCCGAAAGATGCGCTGCGGGCGATCATCTCATATCTTCTGAAGCTGTCACGCGCTCTGCCTGCTCCCGCAAGGACCGCCCTCGATGATCACACTCTCCGGCATCGCCAAGAGCTACGGCGCGCAGACCCTCTTCCGCGAGGTCTGTCTGCAACTCAATCCCGGCAACCGCTATGGCCTGGTGGGTGCCAACGGCTCGGGCAAATCGACCTTGCTGCGGCTGCTCACCGGCGAAGAGGAAGCCTCCGCCGGCTCGATTTCGATTCCGCGCAAGGCTCGCCTCGGCGTGCTGACCCAGGACCACTTCCGCTTCGAGGACACGGCGATCCTCGACGTGGTGATGATGGGCAACGCCCCCCTGTGGAAAGCGGTCGAGGACAAGCAGGCCCTGCTCGACGCCGCCGGCGACGACTTCGACGTCGAGCGCTACGGCGAACTCGAGGAGATCATCCTGCACTACGACGGCTACAACATGGAGTCCCGGGCGGCACAGATCCTCGAGGGCCTGAACATTCCCACCGAGGTGCACCGCGAGCCTCTGTCCGTGCTCTCCGGCGGCTTCAAGCTGCGGGTGCTGATGGCCCGCACCCTGGCCTCGGACCCCGACATCCTGCTGCTCGACGAGCCGACCAACCACCTCGACATCCTCTCGATCCGCTGGCTCGAAAAGTTCCTGCTCGATTTCCGGGGCCTGGCGGTGGTCGTCTCCCACGATCATCGCTTTCTGAACAACGTCTGCACCCACATCATCGACGTGGACTACGAGCGGGCCACGCTCTACCGGGGCAACTACAACGACTTCGTCGAGGCCAAGCGCGAGGAGCGCGAGCGCAAGGAGGCCGAGATTCGCCTGCGCGAGAAGGAGATCGCCGACCACAAGGCCACCGTCGAGCGCTTCCGGGCCAAGCCGACCAAGGCACGGCAGGCCAAGAGCGCGGCCAAGCTGATCGAGAAGATCGTCATCGAGGACTTGCCCCGATCTTCCCGCCGCTACCCCGGCTTCGTCTTCGAATCCCGTCGTCCGAGCGGCAAGACCGTCGTCGAGGTGCGGGGCGTCTCCAAGAGCTACGGCGCCAACAGGGTGCTCGAAGACATCAACCTGGCCGTCCAGCGGGGCGACGCGGTGGCGATCATCGGACCCAACGGCATCGGCAAGTCCACCCTGCTGAAGATCATGGTCGGCGAGGTGAGTCCCGATGCCGGCGAGGTGGAGTGGGGCTACGAGACCCACAAGGGTTACTTCCCCCAGGAGAACCACCTCGCCGGTTCGCCGACCGAGTCGATCGAGAACTGGCTCTGGCGTCACTGCCCGGGGCAGCCGATCGGCTTCGTGCGCGCCAGCCTGGCCCGGGTGCTCTTCTCCCGCGAAGAAGTCGACAAGCGCATCGGCAGCCTCAGCGGGGGCGAGGCCGCCCGGCTGATCCTCGCCCAGCTCGGCGTGGTCAAGCCCAACGTGCTGGTGCTCGACGAGCCGACCAACCACCTCGATCTCGAGGGCATCGAGGCCCTGGTCGAGGGCCTGTCCGCCTATGACGGCACGGTGATCTTCGTCTCTCACGACCGCTGGTTCGTCTCCCGCCTCGCCACCCGGGTGATCGAGATCACCCCCGACGGCCTGACGGACTTTCCCGGCTCCTACGACGACTACCTGGCGGCCTGCGGCGACGACCATCTGGACGTGGATGCGGTGCTGCGCCGAGCACGGCGCAAGAAGGCCCGCAAGAGCCCGTAAGAGTCGATTCGACTCCGCATTGACACCACCGGGGCCGGCCACAATCTTGACCTTGGGTGAGAATCCGCCCTGCACCGAGGGCGAGGACCGGAGCGATGCGACCTGCCGCCATTGCAGTGGGATGTCTGTACGAACTGCGCCCCCGCGGTGCGGGCAGGGAGGTGTCACCGGAGGCGCAGCGCTGATGCCCGCCAAGGAGCATGCCGGTGTGCTGCTCGATCAGCCCGCGGTCCGCCGGAAGCCGCCGGAGCCCCCCCAGCCGCCGCCGGCTCCGCCCCCTTCCACCACGAGCGTGGAGATCTTGCGCAGAGCAGTCTCCTTGCTCTTCTGTCTCGACCTGCTGCTCGCTGTCGCGCACCTGCTCTGGCCCGACTACCGGTGGGGCCAGGGAAGGGGCTCGTACTTCGATCTCGGTGCCGGAACGACGCTGGCCTCGTGGCTGGTCTCGATGCAGCTCGCCACCGTGGGCATCTTCCTCCTGGCCGAGGCCCGGCGGGTGTGGCGGGCGCCCGGTCCCCGGCGTGGGAGCGCCGGGTGGCTCGTTGCTGCGGCGGCCGCGGCGGCCGCGCTTTCACTGACCGCGGCGACGAACCTGCATCGGCGGCTGCCCCTGGTGGCCTGGCCTGCGGACGACCTCTTCAGCGTCCTGGGCATCTGGGCCGCGGCCAGCGTGGCGCTGGCCGCCGGTGGGCTGCTGCTGCTGCGCCATCTCGATCTCTCCCTCCGGGCGATCAAGCTGGCGACGATCTGGCAGGTGGCCTGGGCCACGTCCCTGCTGGCCGGAGTGTTCGGGGCCTTCGACATCAGGTGGGCCTGGGAACTGTCTCCCGTACTCCTCGCCGGGCTGGGCAAGCTGCTCGGGGCGACGGCTCTGCTCGGTGCCGTGGGCGAGGCGGTGCTCGGCGGCGCATCCGCTCGCATCGCCTTCTCCTTTCCCGCCGCCGTCCTGGCGCCCGAACGGGCCACCCGTCGCCAGCGGCTGGCCCTGCTCACCGCGGTCGCCGGAGCGTGCGCGACGATCGTGCTGCTCGAGGTGCTCTTCTTCCGCCTGCTGACGATCTTTTCCGGTCATTTCGAAGCGCTGTCGGTGATCTCCGTCGCAGTGCTGGGCACGGCGG
>JALTMS010000187.1:0-1393 GCA_027001345.1 Acidobacteriota bacterium
GTTGCCGTGATGCAGAAGAGAGTCAGGCCCACCAGCCAGCGCTTGCGGCTGGCGTGGCGGTCGGCGTGGGCACCGATGATCGGCGCGGCCACGGCGATGATCAGTGCGGAAAGGGTCACTCCCCACGACCAGCGACCGGTACCGATGACCTCGTCCGGCGCCATCGCCTTGGTGAACCACGTGGCGTAGATGAAGGTCACCACCAGGGTGGTGAACGAGGAGTTGGCAAAGTCGTACAGACACCACGCAGCGAGCTGGGGACCGCTCGCCCTGGCCGCCGGATCGCCCTCGCCTGGGCTCACGGATGGCCCCAGCCCAACTTGCCTCGCAGCACCGAGAAAAAGGAGCGTCCCGGTGGTCGCAGCAGGCGGATCGGATGGGGCGCACCGACGATGGAGACCTTCTCGCCGGCTTCGATGGGAAAGCCCACCTGACCGTCGAGGGTCACCTGCACGCTGCCGTCGTCCCGCCGGTCGGCCAGGCAGACGGCGATTTTCGCCGAGCCGGGCAGGATCAGCGGCCGCTGGGAAAGGCTGTGGGGGCAGATCGGGTTGACGATCAGAGCATCGACACCGGGCAACAGCAGAGGGCCACCCGCAGCCAGGTTGTAGGCCGTCGAGCCGGTGGGTGTGGCGATGATCAGGCCGTCGGCCCGGTAGTCGGCCACCCACTCGTCATCGACGAAGAGCGAGAGGCTGAACAGGCGGGCCAGGTCCTTCTTCGAGAGCACCACGTCATTGAGCGCCAGCGGTGCGGGCTCGGTGCTCGGGCCGTTCTTGATCACCCGCAGCGCCCGCCGGGAGTCGATCGGAGCGCGCCCATCGAGGACGGCGTCGAGCACGCTTTCGGCCTCTTCACAGCGAGTCTCGGTGAGAAAGCCCAGCGAGCCGAGGTTGATACCGAGAATCGGCGTCAGGTTGTCGCCCACCGCCCGGGCCGAGGCCAGCAGGGTGCCGTCGCCGCCGACGGAAACCACCAGCCGCGCGTCGGCCGCGGCTCGCTCGCGGCGGATCGATGTGCCGAGGCCGAGGGATTCGGCAGTGGTGGCGTCCGGGAGTACTTCGAAGCCCCGGTCTTCCAGGAGCCGGGCCAGGCGCGCGAGCACATCGGGAGCGTCGGGGTGGGGCTTGGAGAACAGCGCCACCTTGTTGGACCCTTCAGCCTGGGGCACGTCGAACCTCCTCCTCGATGCGGCGGGTGAGGATCTCCTCCGAGAGTCCAGGACCGCCGGCGGCGAGCACGAAGACCTCCCGGTTGCCCTTGGGGCCGGCCACCGGAGAGGCGCGCAGGCCTAGGATCCCCCAATCCCGGGCTGCGAGAAAGCGGGTCACGTTCTCGATCGCTGCCGCTCGGGCATCCGGATCACGCACCACGCCCCCGGCGCCGACCCGCC
>JALTMS010000187.1:1403-1579 GCA_027001345.1 Acidobacteriota bacterium
CCCCACTTCGAACTGAGGCTTGACCATTGCGAGCAGATGACCGTCGGGGGCGAGTGGCAGCAGGGCGTCGAGTACGAGGGTCAACGAAATGAACGACAGGTCGACGGTGATCAGGTCGTAGGGCGGATCGACCATCGCCGGGGTCAGGTAGCGCGCGTTGACCCGCTCGAGCAGGC